>JAFEAQ010000010.1 GCA_018266295.1 Bdellovibrionales bacterium
GCAAGAAAAATCACCAACGCTCGCCGTGGGTATAAGATTACAGGTCAGCAAATCTCAGCTCAAACAACCTTGAAGCTATCAAAAGATACCCAAACGACAGATAGAAAACCTTCTGAAGAAAAGTTCTGGCAAGGTCTCGCCTTCACCCGCGTGATCAAAACCCGCATCGAAGAACTCCAGCTCAGAGGCTACTTCAAAGCCAACCGCCTTCAAGCCGCCAAAGGCCAGAAAGCCCGTGAGGAGTACTTACAGAAATTCAATGAGTGGGTCACCCGAATGCGGCAAGGGACTGCGTAAGTGCCGAGCCGCGTGGGTTGGGTGACTATCGGTGAGTGAAACTCTCGGTCGTGTAACTTCTTGCTAGCGCATCTTCATTAGAAGGCCGAGGATTTGCAACAACATCCCGACGATGATGAAACCTGGAGCGTACCAACGCAAAACCCATTTCCAGTGCGGGTACATGGAATAGCTCACGAAGCGGTCTTTGGCGATGAACTGAGTTTCTTTTTCTTTTTCGCTCATGCCGTAGTTGATACTAATGAGCAGCCCCAGCGCAATCACCGGAAGAATCCAGTTAATCAGCAAAGAGTCCATGGACTCCATAATGCCTTTACCGAAGAACTGAACGTCTCGGAACATGGAGCTTGAAAAAGACGGAATCATTGCGAGCAGAAGCGCAAACGCCCCTGTGATCCACGAAGCCTTATTACGGCTAAACTTCATTTTCTGGCTAGTACTGTCAACCATGTTGGAAACGATGGTCTCCATCAAACCGATACTCGCATTCAGAGCCGCAAGGTATAAGCAGCTAAAGAACAATAATCCGAAAAGCAACCCGCCACGGAAGTCGAGGAAGAATCGCGGCAAAGTCTCAAACAGCAAGGCCGGATCCGTGAGAGGAACGTTCGAGGCTTGAAACGCAATCGGGAATACCAACAAAACCGCAATCAGTGAAATCCCCGTATCCACCAACGTCACGCGGAAACCCGCCGTTGGAACATGGTCCTCATCCTTCATGTAACTTCCGAAAGTCACAAGCGTTCCAAAGCCCACTGACAGAGTAAAGAAGATATGGCCGACAGCATGGATAATTGAAGAGTAAGTCAGTTTAGAAAAATCAGGATAGAACAAGAAACGCAGAACTTCGGGCTCTGATGGGAGCGAGGTTGAGCGGAATACCAGGAGCAATACCAAACTCATAAAAAGCGGCATCATATAAGTGATAAACTTCTCAAGACCTTCTTGAACGCCCTTACCAACAACAATGATCGTGAGAAGCACGTGCACACTTGCAAGCGCCCATTGCAACCACCCGTTTTGCATAAGGGTCGCCAGCGAAGCCGCCGAATGATGAACATCCGTCGGCACAATCACTTCCATCAAAAAGCGACTCAAGAAATGCAAAACCCAGCCGGAGATCACCGCGTAATAGGAAAATACCACCAGACTTAATAAAACAGAAAAACGCCCAGCCCAGGCAAAGCCCTTATTTCCGGACTTCTGAGCAAGCAACTGAGTCGCCATGAGCACACTCTGACGAGTGGATTTACCAAGGCTCAGCTCGGCAATCAAAAGCGGCAAGCCCACTGTGAGCGCCATAAACACATACAGCAAAACAAAGGCACCGCCCCCGTTTTCGCCGACCACGTAAGGAAACCGCCAAAGATTCCCAAGGCCACAGGCAGAGCCGATGGCCAAAAGGTAAAATCCAAAACGTGTCCTCCACGAGCCGCGCTTCACCGCCATTAAGACCCCTTACGACTCTTCATACAGAAGATACGAATCGGAATCCCTTGCAGACCCCAACGCTCTTTGATGTTCTTAATCAAGAAGCGGCGGTACGCATTGGTCACGCCTTGTGGGTGATTCGCAAAGGCGATAAATGCCGGCGGCACTTGGTAAGTTTGCGTGAGATAGTAAAACTTCACATTGTTATTACCATAAACCGGAGCCGGAGCTTTACGGATGGTCTCGAAGAAGAATTCATTAAGATCCGCCGTTGGGATTTTGCTACGGAGCTTCTCGCCCACGCGCTCGACTTCTTCGTAAAGGTCATTTAAGCCGTGCGACATCTTCGCACTTGTGAACACCACTGGAACGTCGTCAAAGAAGTGAAACGTGCGTTCCACTTGCTCACGGAATGTTTTGCGGTACTCAGGAATGTCTTTTTGGCCAAGATCTGATTTATTCGCAACGAGGATCACGCCACGGTGGTCCTCAAGGATTGCCTGCATGATCTTCGCATCTTGATCCGTAGGACCAACGGTGCCGTCCACTACGAGCAATACGAGGTCCGCGCGACGGATCGCCTCTTGAGATTTGAAAGCAGAAATGATTTCCAAATCCTCTTCACGACGAGCCGAACGGCGAAGACCGGCTGTATCAACGAGATAAAACTTTTTATCATTCACATAGAAAGGAGCTTCCACCGAATCGATGGTCGTTCCGGCGATATCAGAAACGAGCATACGATTCATACCCAAGATCGCATTGCTGAGAGAGCTCTTACCCACGTTCGGCTTTCCAACAATGGCAATACGCAATCCCTCTTTGATCTCTTCTTTGTGCTCAGGGATTTGCTTTGTCACCCACTCAAGAATGTCCGACACCCCACGACGTTGCTCAAACGAAGCGGCCACGATATCAACGCCAAACTCATAGAAATCCGCTTTCGCCATTTCTTCTTCGCTAACGCTATCGACTTTATTAATCACGAGCAAGAACGGCTTACCGGTCTGTTTTGCGATGCGAATAATATCGCGATCCTCAGGCACAAGACCCGCACGACCATCCATTACAGCCACGATCAAATCCACACTGTGAAGGAACTCAGAAACCTGCTCGCGAATGAGTTTTGAGAACAAGTCCCCGGCTTCCGTAATTCCGCCGGTATCGATCATATCGAATTGCTTGCCCCAGATTTCAACTGGCTCAATTAAAATATCACGAGTCACGCCCGACTGGTTTTTTACAACCGCCTTACGAGTCTCAGTTACGATATTAAATAGCGTCGATTTCCCCACGTTGGGACGGCCAATGACCGCCACCTTCGGGGTGCCCATCATGCGACTTTCAACAACATCTTCACTCTTCATTATTTCGGACATATCCCAACTCCTGCATGATGCGCTTATTATTAAACCAGTCCGCTTTAAACTGAACTTTCAAATCCAAGAATACTTTTCCACCCACGAGCTGCTCGATCTCTTTACGAGCGGCTGTGCCGATTTCTTTAAGGTTCGCAGCCCCTTTACCGATCACAATCGCCTTGTGATTTTCTTTAGCCACGAGAATCTCAGCATAGATCTTCGGACAAGGCTGCGCATCTTCATCAAATTTCAAGATACGCACAGCCATGCTGAACGGAATCTCTTGATGAATGAACTCAAAGCACTTTTCGCGGATCACTTCCGCAACGAGGTCACGCACATTGTGCGGCGTAAAGAGCTCGATATCGTACAACGGCGCAGGACTATCAGGCATCATCGTCAGAAACTCGATTAATAGAGCTTCGCGATTTTCTTGATCGCCATCGATGTCTTTTGCCGACACCTGGAACGCTTTACCGCCAGCTTGCTCAATCATGCGCTTTAAGATCATGATGCGATGTTGTTTTTCTTCGATATCAGACTTTGTGATAACGCCGGCCCATGGTTTTCCGCTTGCAGAAACCATCTTGATGACTTTATCAGCGTCTTCAGGGTTTTTCTCATCCACACTCAAGATCGCGAGCAATGCATCGGACTGCCCGATCACATCTTCTGCTTCCTGTGAAAGGAAACCATTCAGACCCTTGTCGGCGTTAATCAAGCCCGGAGCATCAACAAAAACGATCTGGCCTTCGTCGGTACTCCAAACACCCAAAACGCGACGACGAGTGGTTTGCGGCTTCTCTGTGACAATGGAAACTTTCTCGCGAACGAGATAGTTCATGAGCGTGCTCTTCCCCGCGTTTGGCTGACCAATCAGTCCTAGAAATCCTGCTTTATAACTCATGTACTTTTCTCCTTCGGCAATAACTCGAGAGCCTTTTTCGCCGCTTCTTGCTCGGCGATCTTTTTACTACGTCCTGTTCCAGTCGCTAGATTAGTCTCTCTCACGCGGACACAAACCGTGAAAGTGCGATCATGTGGAGGGCCGTCTTCACCAATCAATTCGTAAATCGGCGCCTCTTTTGTTTCTTTCTGCATTACTTCCTGCAGACGGGTTTTATAATCCTTTTCAAAATCCTGAGTCGGGTCGATCTCTTCAACCAGCTTTATAAAATCGCGGCGTACAAAATCGCGCGCCGATTCAAAGCCTCCGTCCAAGAAAATCGCCCCTAAAAGCGCTTCGTAGGCTGAAGCAAGTAAACGTGGCTTCTGCGCCCCGCCTGTCATACTTTCACCCTTTCCAAGGTGGAGGTATTTTGGTAACTCCAAAACAGATGATAACTTCGAGAGCACCTCTTCATTGACAAGGCTTGCGCGCTTCTTAGAGAGCCCCCCCTCCCCGTCTCCGGGAAAGCGTTCCATCAGAAACTCTCCAAGAACAAGGTCCAAGACCGCGTCCCCCAGGAACTCAAGCTTCTCGTTGTGATCACAGCGCTCACGCAATTCGTGCGCAAAGCTCTTGTGAGTGAGTGCACGCTCAAGCAGTTCGCTTTTCTTAAACTTATACGAAAGTTTTTTCTCTAGTTCGGTCATGCAAGAATCTCCCCGACGAGATGTCCTTCCATGCGATTCTTAGTGGAATTTTCGTATTTCAAAATTTTAACATCGACCTCTTGCCCCGACCAGTGACCGATAAACTCGTCAGCTCCGATGATTTGCACCGGCCAGTAATCACGGCTGAGCGCCTGACCACCTTTTGCCGAGTTCTTAAGAACCAAGACCTTCTTTTGAGTTCCCACTTGAGCTTTCGCTAGCGTCTCAAAACGGTGAAGACTCAGTTCTCGCAAACGTGAAGCACGGCGAACGCGCTCTTCATTTGGCACGGTCACGTCATAAGTTACAGCCCGCGTGCCTGGACGTTCGCTGTATGGGAAGACGTGAATCTTCGTCCAAGGAAGTTCTGCAAGTGTGAGATAAGTGTCTTCAAACTGCTCATGAGTTTCAGTGGGGAATCCGACAATCACGTCCATACCGACAAAAGCGTTCTTTACGCGTTTATCGATTTGATTAAGAGCATGCATCACATCGTTTTGGGTATACTTACGCTTCATCTTGTCGAGCACATCCGTATTCGCACTTTGAATACTCATATGGAAGTGCGGGCACATCTTGTCGTCTTGATAGAGATCCAGCAAACGCTCCGAGAGCTCCACCGGCTCTAAAGAGGACAAACGGAAGCGTGGCATTTTAGTTTTCGCCAAAAGATGCTCAACGAGGTCCTCAAGAACCAGCTTCTTACCGAACTTCTCGTCTTCATAGTCGCCAATATGAACGCCGGTTAGAACCGCTTCACGAACGCCTTCAGCGTAGAGGTCATTCACGCGGGCAACGAGGTCCGCAACAGGAATACTGCGGGACTTACCGCGAGCATAGGGAATAATGCAGTAAGTGCAGAAGCTATTGCAACCGTCTTGAATTTTCAAAAACGTGCGCGTGTGGGACTTCTCAATCCCGCCGCCCATTTCAAGGTCTTCTTTTTTAAAGATATTAGATTTAAAGACCTTCTCCGTAAGATCGCCTTTAAAATACTTATTGAGAAGCTCGGGCAACTGACCCTTGTGGGAGTTAGCCACAACAAGATCAGCTCCAGGAAGATTCTCAAATGAACCGGTATCGACTTGGGCCGCACAACCGGTGACAACCACTGTGCAGAACGGATCGCGCACTTTCAAGCGGCGAATGTATCTGACAGCTTCTTTGGTTGCTTCCGCGGTCACAGCACACGTGTTGAGAACATGAATACGCGGGTCCCCGTCTTGGTATGTAAAGCCATTACTTTGCAGGTTCTTTTGCAAGAGGCCTGCATCGTACGTGTTCACTTTACAACCAAATGTGTGGACCTGGAATTTCATGGAATTGTCTACAGAGTGATCCATCCGCCTCCCACGAGTTGTTTGTCACGATAGAATACCGCGGCTTGGCCCGGAGTGATCGCACGCTGAGGGGTTTTGAATTTTACTTTAAAACCCGTGCTTGTCTTAAAAACTTGCGCCGGATAGCCTTTGGTTGAATAGCGGATTTTTACGTTCATCTCTTCGCCGTCTTGAACATCCGACAAAAGCTTCGGCTCAATCACATCGACTTCGCTAGCAAAGAGGTATTGTTCATCACCAATCCACACTGTGTTGGTGTCAGATTCGATTTTAAGCACAAACATCTTTTCGTGATGATCAATCCCCAAGCCTTTAGATTGACCAATCGTGAAGGTGTGGATTCCGTTATGACGGCCCATCACTTCACCATTTGGGTAGCGCTTGAGGAGACCTTTTTTAGAATCCAAAACCGCTTTATCGACTTGTGAAGCGATAAAATTATCGTAACCTTGACCGCCGACAAAACAAATACCCACAGAATCTTTTTTGCGAGCGTTGAGCAAACCGACTTTTTCCGCGTAAGCGCGCACGTCCGGTTTTTTCATGTGGCCGATCGGGAATAATAATTTCGGCACGATCTCTGGATCGATCGTAAACAAGAAATACGTCTGATCTTTCCAGTCATCGACACTTGTTTGAATGTGCGATTTGCCGTTTTCATCTTGAACGATCTGAGCGTAATGACCTGTTGCCAAGTAATCACACTCAAGTTCTTTCATTTTACGGATCAAGTGATCAAACTTCAGATACGTATTGCAATTCACGCACGGAAGCGGTGTCTGGCCGTCCAGATAAGCCTTCAGGAAAGGATCAATCACTGCCGCACGGAACTTTGCTTCGCAGTTCAAAACATAAAACGGAATCCCCAGACGATCCGCCACATCGCGGGCGTCGTCCACGTCAATACTCGAACAACAAGTGCCGTGGCCTTCTTCGATATCGCAGGTGGTGTAATCCCACACTTGCATCGTAGCTCCGACAACTTCATAACCTTGTTCCACCAAAAGGGCCGCAGCAGCAGAGCTGTCTACGCCCCCACTCATGGCCACAAGCACGCGTCCTTTAGACATGCTTCACCTCTGACTCCGCTTCAATCTTGCGAAGTCTATCAACAACAGCTTTCAAAGTTTCAACAAATTCATCAACCTGAGTCAGGCTATTGCCCCAACCAAGACTTACACGCAGACTGCTCTGCGCCTCTTGACGAGAAAGCCCCATCGCGAGCAATACCGGACTTGGTTCGGGATTGCCACTGCTGCATGCAGCGCCTGTGCTGACCGCGTAGCCCTTGATATCAAGACTCATCAGCATCGTTTCACCGTCAACGCCCGGAATGACTAAACTCGACGTGTTTGGCAAACGTGGACTTTCACCCGCCGTCACAACCGCGCCCGAGATTTCAGCAAGAATTCTTTTTTCCATGTGATCACGAAGCTCACCCACGGCCTTTGCATGCTCAGCCACTTCCGGAAGTTTTTCAGCCATCACGCCAAGGCAAGCGATACCAAGCACGTTCTCAGTGCCGCCGCGACGATGACGCTCTTGAGCTCCGCCATCAATCAGCGACGCGAAGTTCGAACCGCGCTTTGAGAAGAAAAAGCCGCTGCCTTTGATGGAATAAAATTTATGTCCTGAGAACGAAGCGAAATCCACACCGAGAGTTTGTAAATTCACTGGCACTTTACCGAAGGCTTGCACGCAGTCAGAGTGAAAGAGCGCGCCTTTTTCGTGGGCAAGCCTTGCCATCTCAGCCACCGGAAAGACATTGCCGGTTTCGTTATTTGCAAACATCACAGAAACCAACGCTGTTTCTTCCGTAAGATGAGCGCGGAAGAAATCCATATCGATCACGCCCTGACGATTCACAGGAATGAAATCCACGCGGGCGCCCAAAGATTTTAAATGGGCCATCGTCTTGATGATGCTTGGATGCTCCACTTCCGAGCACATGTAGTGCGTACGGCGCGCGAGCTCCGGCTTAAACGAAGTCGTTTGATAGTAATCAAACACGCCCTTCAGAACTGTGTTGTTGGATTCAGAGCCGCCGCTTGTGAAGACGATCTCGAGCGGATGGCAGCTCAGATTTTTTGCAAGTGACTGACGAGTGTCGCGCAGAATATTCTTAGGCTGACGTCCAGCCCAGTGTATCGAGCTGGGATTTCCCCAAGCTTGAAGAAACTCAGGCACCGCCGCAATGACGTCATCGCTCACCGGAGTGGTGGCGTTGTGATCAAAGTAGTTCGCTTTGAGTGAGTAAAGTGTGCGGAGTTCGTCCATAGAGTGCCGCACCTTACCACAAAGTGAAATTCCAGAAAACATATAAGATCTTAATAATTTACGAAGCACCTCGATCCTTATATGACGTCCTATCGATGTATTTTCGTTCTTTTTGTCTGAGTTTTAGACAGTAAAAAATACAGTCCTACTAAGGACTAAATAAAACTAGACCTCCCAGGGGCGCTTTCCTCTAGAAAGCCTTAAGGAATTTCATCACTTAGGCCGATAAATGATCTGTATGACTAAAGTCAATTGGCAGGATCATTTTACGAGTGCGATGCAAGAGGCGGAGAATCTTTACTCCAAAGACTCCACCAACGTTTCGCTTTTGATGTTTTGTTTACGTTCTAAGCTGATTCCAGCTTCGGAATATCTCGATTGGGCAAAGGAAAATTTTCAAATTCCCGTCCTGTCTGAGAAGTTTTTCCAGATCCATAAGCCTCAGGCAGAGCTCTACAAGAAATGGCAGAAGATCCACAAGTGGACCAATGAATGCATGCCCGTTGCCGAGTGGGACGGTGTTTTAATCATCGCCTGCCTCGAAATTCCTGAGAATTACAACAATGCAAATCCGACCACTTTTGTTCTAACTTCCCATGAGGTCCTCGATCAAACGTGGGCCGTTTATAGTAAATCTGAAAAACCAGCATCAGCTGCTGCCGGTAGTGATTTTGCTGACATGACGGCTCTTGCCGCAACCGTTGTTGCAAAACCCGGTGACGAGGAAAATCTCTTTGGTGAAAATGGTGAGCTCGTTTTGAAAGATGACTCATCTTCTGAAGAAGAAGGCTCCGAAGAAGCTTCCGCCTCCTCCGAAGAGGGCGAAGAATCTTCTGGTGAAAAGCCAGAGGGTATGGAAGCCTCCGTCGACGAAGAAGCCGCAGGCATGCCAGAAGGTCTTTTTGGCGACTCCCCGGCTCCAAAAATAGATGCTCTCTCTAATTTCACAAAAACAGAACCGATTGCACTTCAACCAATGAATACAGAAATCACTCGTGAGCTCAAAGCCGAGATCGAAGATGCGCCGGCAGAAGAAGCTCCCGTTGCTGTCGAAATGCCGAAGAAAGGTCCTCGTACGAGCGTTCCTTTGATGGCTAACATCGGTGAAAAAACGAAGATCGATGATGTTTCTTCTCTCGATGATATGGAAGAAGTTGACGATCACGAAGTGCAGTTCCCAAACAAAAAACAAATTTCACCGATGGCGAGCGTTTCAGCGGGCGAATTCCCGTCTGTTCCTGTGAAGCCCACGATGAACCCGGCGAACTCTGCGGCGTACTTCCTCGAAAAAATGCGCAAACAAGCTCAGGATCAATTCGACAAAGACGTGATCTCAAGCTTCCAGCAGATGAAAACCTTCTTTAAAAAATCAATGCTGCTTGCGATTGGCGACAAAGACACTCTTGTAAAACCGATCCTCTGGGATTCTGGTTTTGACGTTAAGTCACCGTCAACGCCTGAGTTTAATTTAAAAACTCCGAGCATTTTCAAAGTCGTTTCTGGAACGCAAAAGCCTTATCACGGCTACATCGTTCCGAATGATTTGAATGAATCTTTCTTTGAGTCTTGGAACCACGGCCAGATTCCTGATCACGTGACCATCGTGCCTTTGATGGACGGTGATATTTTGATCGGAATGATCATGGGTTTTGGCGAAAAGGCCAGCTATAATAAGAACGTCCTTCAATTCACAGAAAACGTCGCTAAGGGTCTTTCAACGAAGATTCTTAAGGGCCCTACTGCGAAAGTGGCGTAGGTCTGCTGCTACCTTCGGGGCCTTTTGGTGGCTCTGCACTTCTTCCTGCATCCTTGCAATCAGGGACTCTGTCCCCGAACCCCTGAAAGCTCGGCCGTCGTGGCCGACCTTTCGACGTAACTTAGGAAAACTTATCGACATCAGTACTTGTCTTCACCGTACGTTGGACAGACGGCCACGAAGGCCGGCTGTAGCGGGAGCTCGAGGGCAGAGCCCTCGATTCTCAGGACGGAGAAAGACCGGCGGTAGCCACAACGAAATCTCTAAACCTGCACCGAGATCGTAAGATTTCTTTCACTCGGAGCCGCGAGCTTTTCAATCGTCACGCGGATTTTAAACCAATTTAGCGGCAATAAATCCTGATTCAAACGGTCCGACCATTCGATCACGACTAAGCCTTTTTTAGCTCCGAAAAGATCCCAAAAACCCGTACTTTCTAGATCGTCTTCACTCTCAAGACGATAAAGATCGACATGATCCATTGAGACATCACGGTTTTCATAATGATGATGAATTGCAAATGACGGAGAGGCTGTTTCCTGAATACCTAAGCAGTCCGACAAAGCCTTTACAAGCTCTGTCTTCCCGGCACCAACAGGTCCTTCTAAAAGCAACAAGCTGCGCTCTTTAAAGAGCTTCAGAAGCTCCAAAGAGATCATGCCAAGGTCCGCCGGCGACTTCGTATGAAACTGCTTTACGACCTTGTAGTTCGTCATTTTACCCTCTGAGAATGCTGCTCATCTTGCGAACAGACTTTTCAAGTCCTTCTTCAAGCGCGTAGCAGATCAATGAATGACCAATGTTCACTTCACGAAGATAAGGCAATTTTTTGATGAGCTTTGTGTGATGATAATCCAAACCGTGACCGGCATGAACACCCAAACCAAATGCGTGAGCCAAGTGAGCGGCTTTCACCAGACGATCCCACTCTTTTTGTTTTTTCGCGCCCTTTAATAGCACCCAGTGACCGGTGTGGAATTCCACAGCATCAGCACCAAGGTTGTAGCTTGCTTCAACCTGCTCAAGGGAGGGCTCAATGAACATCGAGATTTCAATCCCGCGCATTTGCATCTTTTCAACCATGGGCTTCATTTTCTTAAAGCCTTTTACCACGTTGAGACCGCCCTCCGTGGTGAGCTCCGCGCGCTTTTCAGGCACAAGGCAAACCCATTCCGGCTTGTACTTACGAGCTAAACGAACCATATCGTCGGTCGCTGCCATTTCAAGATTCAAAGGCACAGGACATTTTTTAGAGAGCAAAGCCAGATCATGCAATTGAATATGGCGACGGTCTTCGCGAAGGTGGATCGTGATTTGCTCAGCGCCCCCCTTCACGGATCTTTTGACCATTTCCAACACTGACGGATAAGGAGTCGTTCCCCCACGAACCTGGCGAAGGGTGGCGACATGATCGACATTCACGCCAAGGCGGATTTTATTTTTCATACTAGCTTAATTCTTTCTCGAGGAACTGAGCGATTTTCTCAGCGTATTCAGTGATTTTAATTTTATCAGGACCTTCAACCAAGATGCGAAGCAAAGGCTCTGTGCCCGAGTAACGAACAAACAAACGGCCTTCGCCATTGAGTTGTTTTTCGATATTTGCAATGAGTTCCGCATAGCCTTTGATTTCAGCAAGCTCTGTGCGGCGCTTTACGCGGCAGTTGATAAGAACCTGCGGCACATCTTCAATCACGCGATTGAGATCACTTGCACGCTTCCCGGTTTGCTTCATCACCGCAAGCACGTTGAGAGCCGCCACGCAGCCGTCACCGGTCGTCGTGTGATCTAGGAAGATAATATGCCCCGATTGTTCACCACCGAGGTTGTAGCCATTTTTACGCATTTCTTCGACGACGTATTTATCGCCGACGCCCACTTTCACAAGCTTAATCCCGTGCTCGGTCATTTTCTTTTCAAGACCAAAATTACTCATCTGAGTCGCAACAAGGGTGTTTTTCTTTAAAATTCCAAGATCCTTCATATGAAGAGCGCAAAGTGCCAGGATATGGTCCCCGTTCATCACTTCGCCTTTTTCATCCACCATGATCACGCGATCCGCATCACCATCAAGGCTGATGCCGACATCGGCACGATACTGAATCACCGCGTCCGCCAATTTTGCCGGATAAAGAGCTCCGACCTTGTCATTGATATTAATGCCGTTCGGCTCATCACCAAGCTGAATGACCTCCGCACCCAGCTCTTCAAAGACAGCGCGAGCTACTTTGTAAGCCGCACCATGAGCCGTGTCTAAGACGATACGAAGACCGTCGAGAGTGTACTCCAAAGGGAAAGTCGATTTCACATAAACGATATAACGGCCTTGAGCATCGTCGATACGACGTGTGCGGCCGACCTCGCGAGAATGCGGAAGATACTTTGTCATATCTTCGTGAAGCACCAGGCGCTCGATTTCTCTTTCCATATCATCAGCGATTTTAAAACCATCCGGGCCGAAAATCTTAATCCCGTTGTCTTGAAATGCATTGTGCGACGCTGAGATCACAATCCCCGCATCCGCACGCATCGTGCGAGTGAGGTAGCCGATCCCTGGAGTCGGGAGTGGGCCCACAAGCTGAACATGCACACCCATTGAGTTGAGCCCTGAAGACAGCGCCTGCTCGATCATATAACCTGACAAGCGTGTATCCTTACCGATAACCACTTTGCGGATAGATGAAGCCCCGGGGCGAGCTTGCTTATGCAAAAGGTGGCCAATAGCTTGACCGACTCTTAGCACGATATCAGGAGTCATCGGAAATTGGTTTGCGGTTCCGCGGATGCCATCGGTTCCAAATAAGCGGTTCGATTTTTCTGACATGAATTTTTCCTACTTCGTTTTCGATTCAGGCTTGGTAGAAACCTCTGCGCGGATCACGTTCGGGCGGACTCCCAAGATCCGAACGCCCATCGGGACGTCGATCTTATTGAGAGGCACGTCGATATCCAAAACGCCTTCTCCTCGATCTGAAATGTCGATGAGAATACTCTGGGTTTGGGGATTGTCCATAAATTTCTTAAGCGCGGCTCGAGGTCCTGAAACCTTCACACGGATGTTGTCCGCCGTCTGCGCTACGACCACCTGTTTGGGGCCGGTTTGGAGCTCAATATCGATCTTTTTGCTCAATACGAAATCACGGCGACCAAGGATCGTCAGCCATAGAATGAGTGAAATAAACAACGCCACCATCTTGTAGCTGAAATTCTCAGTCACATAGGAGGTCCAAGGCTTTTTCATCATAGCGAAGCCTCCCCTTGCTGGAAGGCCTTGTATTTAAGGCCGTAGGTCTCATAAAGCGCCTTACGGATGTCACCAAGCTCTGCATTCGCCGTCAGGTGGCCCCCTTGAACAATGCCGATGGATTTATTTTCTTCACTGACAACAAAAACCAACGCATCAGTTTCTTCAGTCAGGCCGATCGCAGCGCGATGGCGTGTGCCCAAGTTTTTATCCAAAGCAGGATTTTTACTCAGGGGCAAGAAACAACCCGCAGAGTGAATCTTACCCCCACGAATCAGCAAAGCCCCGTCGTGCATAGGGCTTGTAGGGTGAAAAATAGACGTAATAAGTTCCGCAGACACTTTAGCGTCAATCTCAGTTCCGAACTCAATGTGGTAGTCGATCACGATTTCACGTTCGATCACAACAAGCGCCCCGTAACCCTTTTGGGCCGCGGCGATGATGCCTTTCGCGATCTCTTCAATGACATGAGTCTCTTGGGCTGCAGATACATCCGTGAAGAACGGATTACTGCCGATATGAGCCAGAGCGCGACGAATCTCGCCCTGGAACAAGATCACGACGATCACAAACAAATTAGAGAAGAATTTTTCAAGCAGCCAATTGAACGTGAAAAGTTCAAGCCAAATACTGAGAATATAACCAATCGCAAGCACCCCGAGACCGGAGAGCATTTGGATTGTGCCCGTACGCTTAATGAGGACCAAAATGCGATACACCACCATCCAAACCAAGATCATATCTATCAGATCTTGGATTCGGAGGTGGGATACGATGAATACTAAGTTATCTATGAATTGCTGAAACACCCTTCGAGCCTATCACAGGGTGTTTAGATTGTCACAGGGCCTGTGTTACCTACTGGGTCTCCGGCTGGCTTCTTATCGGTCGCGACAGAAGCAGCAATACCTAGACCACCGTCTTTTTTGTTATTGCGGATCTTTTCGATTTCGCTGACGGCCGCACCATTGATGAGCATAGCCACTTCATGACCGTCGATCGTCTCATACTCCATCAAAGCTTCCGTCAAACGCTCGAGAGCGTCTTTATGGTCTACAAGGATCTTAAAGGCCTTTTTATAACCTTCATCGATGATACGAGAAACCTCTGTGTCGATTTCTTCCGCTTTCGCCTCAGAGTAATCTTTTGATTTCTGACCATACTGCATACCCAAGAAAACCGGGCCTTCGCCTTTTTCATAAGCCAAAGGTCCAAGCTTCTCGCTCATACCCCATTCGCACACCATACGGCGAGCAATGGCCGTCGCGCGCTCGATATCGTTTGCTGCACCGGCTGTCACGTCTTTGTAAATGAGCTCTTCCGCCGCACGACCACCGAATGCAAACGCAATCCAGTTTTCAGCCTGTGACTTCGAGAAGCTCACAGAATCTTTCTCAGGCAATGTCTGAGTGAGTCCCAAAGCCATCCCACGAGGAATGATCGTCACTTTGTGGATCGGATCAAGACCCGGGATTTTGTAACCAACCAGCGTGTGACCTGCTTCATGATAAGCCGTCATGCGCTTATCTTCTTCAGAGATCACCATCGATTTTCTTTCAGCGCCCATAAGAACTTTATCCTTCGCTTTTTCGAAGTCTTCATTCTCAAGGTATTTCTTATCCGTACGAGCAGCGATCAACGCCGCTTCGTTTACCAAGTTTTCCAAATCAGCGCCCGAGAACCCCGGAGTCCCGCGAGCAATCTTAGACGCATCCACATCAGGACCGAGAGGAGTCTTCTTCATGTGCACAGAGAGGATTTGCTCACGGCCTTTCAAATCAGGCTTATTCACAACCACGCGACGGTCGAAACGACCTGGGCGAAGAAGTGCCGGATCAAGAACGTCAGGACGATTGGTCGCAGCGATCAAGATCACACCTTCAGTCGATTCAAAACCATCCATCTCAACCAACAACTGATTGAGTGTTTGTTCACGCTCGTCATGACCGCCACCCATGCCGGCGCCACGATGGCGTCCGACGGCATCGATCTCATCGATGAAGATCAAGCACGGAGCATTTTTCTTACCTTGTTCAAACAAGTCACGGACGCGGCTCGCACCGACACCCACGAACATTTCAACGAAGTCAGAACCCGAGATTGTAAAGAATGGTACGCCCGCCTCACCCGCAACTGCACGAGCAAGCAAGGTCTTACCAGTTCCCGGAGGGCCCACCAAGAGAACACCCTTAGGGATACGACCACCGAGTTTTGTGTATTTTTTTGGATCTTTCAAGAAGCTCACGATCTCTTGAAGATCGTCTTTTGCTTCATCAACACCAGCAACTTCCTTAAACGTCACGCGGTTTTTATGCTCAGTCAGCATGCGCGCACGGCTCTTACCGAACGACATCGCTTTACCGCCGCCAACTTGAATCTGGCGCATGATGAAGAAGAAAAGGCCTACGATCAAAAGTAATGGCAACCAGTTCACAAGGAATGACTGGAAGAAGTTGTTTGTATCAGCGCGCTCGTAATTTGGCGTGAGGCCGTTAGCGACGAAGAATTTGTAGCCTTCGTCAGACGTGTTACCAACAATGCTGAATTTAGTAGCACCGTTGTACTTCTTAGCGAAGTCTGGCTTCAACTCTCCGACGATCTCACTGGTCTCTTGGCGGAAAGTGATGTCCGCAACTTCGCCTGCTTTTACAGCATCAACGAGCTTAGAGTATGTAAAATCTGGAATTGTCTTCTGATGCTTGTTTTCATAGGCATGGAAGAAAAACACCACCATGATGATCAGGAAGAACCACAGGGCCAAGGTCTTTTGAGTGGATCGCATGCTTTCTCCTTCTTGAGAAATATAGTTTAAAGCCTAGCATGGAAGGGAGGGGGTCACAAGGCTTGCGCCAGTTATTCTGACTTATTCGGTCCCTGAAATTATGGTTTCTGGACCCGAACTTGCTGCGCGTTAACGACCCAATCCATCCCGCTGACTCTAAAGATGAGGTCTTTTTGAGAAATGTCCAGTCGTTTTTGCACTTCTTCAAGATGAGACTGAGAAAAACCCTGCACATTTTGAGATAGAAGATAACTTGCAAGCGCTTGCTTTTGCTGTGTTTTAGAGAGCGCTAAATAATGCGGTCTCGAAATAAAATCCTCTTTAAAAAGTCCCTCTGGAAATGCCTCTGCATCGAGGGTTTCCGCGAGGATTTCTAACGAGCGCCCGAGAGCACTCACCGCTCCTTTTTGTTTTTTTTCGAGAGCCACTAACCATTCTTGGCGAAGCCAGTTTCTCATCGGATGGAGATCAGCATTCGATGGATCCTCGAAAGACTCAAGTGAAAGCGCATTGAGATAATCTTGCAAATCGTTTTTCGAAATTTTTAAAAAAGGACGGAACAGTTCCTTCTGAATTACTCTCATGGCGGTGAGTCCCTGGCTCCCCGTGCCACGAATCAAACGCAATAAACGTGTTTCTAGTAAGTCTTCGCGGTGATGAGCGAGTGCAAGGAAATCCGATTTTGTTTTCTTGCGGACACTTTCGAGGGCACTGTGGCGAAAATCCCTCAGCGCCGCCTCTGAACTAAGCTCATCTCCCTCGTGTTTTTCAATATGAAAAGGAATGCTGTGGCTCTCGCAAAAAGCGCGGCAAAATTCGGCCGCAGCCTCGCGATAAGGAGCGTTCACTCCGGGACCGTGATGCACATAACAGGCTTCTACTTGCGTGCGTTTAACTCTGTGGAGCGACCGAAGCAACGCGAGCGAATCCACACCGCCGGAAAAGCCGACGAGGATTTTCCGCTCGAGAATTTCATGAATTTTAAGTTCTTTCCAGAGCTGGTGCTCCAGATCCAGCCAATCGTTCAAATCAAGATCCTTGGGCGACAGTTTTTACGTTGCAGAATTCATAAAATCCAAAACTGCCAAGCTCGCGGCCATGACCGGAATCTTTCACGCCTCCGAAAGGCAATCTCGCATCGGATTTGACAAAATCATTCACCACAACAAAGCCGGATTCCATCTTCTTGGCAACAAGTTCCTTTGCGTGAGGCGCATTGCTTGAGAAAATTCCGCCACCAAGGCCAAAGGGCGACGAGTTTGCGATCTCAAAGGCCTCTTCTTCGCTCTGAGCTTTAATGACAAGCGCCACCGGGCCAAAGAGTTCTTCCTTGTGAATACCGGGATGATTGCGCTCAAAAGTAATCATACTGGGAGGATAAAAGGCGCCGGGCTGATTGGGAATCTCCCCGCCCAGTTGCACAACGCCCCCCAGGGACTTCATCATCTCCACCTGATCTTGCAACTGGGATTGGAACTTGACGGCTGCCAGGGGGCTAGTCGGGAAAGTCGCAAGTTCCGCTTTCATTTGCTTCACGAAATTCTCATAGATATCTTTGTGGACGATGAAGCGCTTGGCAGCAATACAGCTCTGACCATTATTGATCATACGCCCTTGAGCGCAGGCCTTGGCCGCCTTTTCGATATTGGCATCAGACAGAACGATATAGGCGTCACTCCCGCCAAGCTCCAAAACGATTTTCTTTAGCGCCGCCCCCGCAGTTTTTGAAACCTCGCGCCCGCCGCGTGTGCTGCCCGTGAAAGTGACACCACGAACTTTCGGATGTTCAATCAAGTGGGCTGCAATGGCGTGATCAATATGCAAGTTAAACACCACCTGCTCATCGAAAATATCTTTGCAAAGTTCTTCGATTTTCGTCGCACAGCCAGCGGTCAGGTCTGCGTGCTTAAGCAAAATCACGTTGCCAATCATAATCGACGGAGCGGCAAAACGAATGAACTGCCAGAATGGAAAGTTCCACGGCATGATTGAGAAAACAATTCCCATCGGTTCAAAGCGCACTTCGCTGGCGGCATAGTTTGCAGCTACCGCCTGTGGTTTTAAAAGGTCCGGACCTTTTTCTGCATAGTAATCGCAAGCTGCTGCACACTTTTCAATTTCAGCAATACCGTCTTTTTCGGATTTACCCATTTCTTGGGTCATTAGGTTTGCAAGCTCACGCTTGTGTTCACGCAAATTCGTTGCAAGCTGCTTCAAGGCCTGCGCTCTGCGCTCCACAGAAACTTCGCGCCAGGCTTGAAGACTGCGCGACGCCTTTTCGACGATATCATCGACCTGCTTCAGAGTCAGATAGTGATAGGTTTGAATGACTTCACCGGTAGCGGGATTGATCGTTTGAAACATGGCAGCCCCCTTGATGAGGCCATCATATCGCCGTTAGATCTCAGAGAAAACTTGATAAAACGAGATGACAAGGGCTACCAAAAAGCAACCGGTCATAATGCCCCAAGAAAGGATCTTGTAGGCCTTCGCCACACGGAGAGCGCTCTTTGTGTAGTTCGTGTTATTAAACACGGGAATCTGAATCAGCACAGCTTTCATGAATTGATGTGCACAAAGACAGAAAAGAACCACCGAAGCTAATGAAAGAACGTATGTATTCATACCGAACTTATCGGCTCAAAATGAGAAACTCGAAGTCTAGATTTTAGGATAACCGCCGCGAAAGGCCTACTCTTTAGGCGTATTTTCTTTTTTAAGGATCTCGACCTCGGCCGAGATCTTAAATTTATGTGTCTCTGCGAATTTAGAAAATTCCTTAACCAGGTCAATCTTTTGAATCATTGCTACGAGCTCTTTACTCATGCGCTGAGTGATTTCATCTTTGGATTTAGAAGCACTTTGCAACAGAGTCTGCAAAACTTCCTTCGGAAGCTTCATTTCGCCCACATAGTTACGAATGGATTCTTCAGTCAGGAAAGCGGCACTCACACCGACGGTAAAGACCTTCTTTAAAGCATCACTCAACAGGGACTTCCCGTCCTCGATTTTTGCTTCGTCCGTCACGTCTTTTTTAGTGTGTTTTCCGTCCGCTGCCATGGAGACTACTTTCTATAAATCTGCGCCACACGCTTGTGGTAGGCACTCATCATACCCGGAAGATTCACGCTGACCAAGGCATTCGCAATCGGACCGGGAACAAACATGCTAAATGTCGCCTCGACAGAATAAGTCGCGCGGCATTTGCCGGCCTCTTCTTCGAGCTTCCAAGAGCCCACAGAGGTTTTAAACACATCCCCACCAGCAAATTCCCAAGTGATGGAGGTTGACGGAGTTTCCGTCATCCACATTGTGTATTTGAAGGCCTTAATAACGGCCACATTGAATTCAACAAGCTTGCGGTTGCCTTCAGATTTGAGCACTTTGCATTGCTTCACCTCTTGAAGGAACTCGTGGTACTTCTCGTAATCAGAGATGATTTTGTAAAATTCTTCGGTCGTACAATTGAAAACTTCTGTCGTTGATGCTTTTGCCATGACCTAAGTCTTCCGGAGTCGACGGAAGGTGTCAACACCGATGTATAGAATGATTATGTTACGTTAAATTGCACTTATCTCGTACAGCGGCTTTTCACCAACCACTTGATGTCGTAGCCGCCGCCGGCAACGGGTATAAAGTGAACCACGGCGTGCCTCATGCCGACATAGATGTGCTTGTCTTGATCCATAGCAAGACTATTCGGATACAAGCGGGTCACATACGAGGACTTCAGTTTATCGATTTTTTCAGTAGGCCAATGGATCGAATAAAGCCCCTCACCGGTCACGAAGTAAAACCTTTCAGGATCCGTGGCAGCAACAGCATAAGGATTTGCCGGCAATGGGACTCTCTTTTCTACCTTCCAGCCAAAAGCTTTAGGCTGCTTCTTTATAATAAGCATATAGCCATCATCGGTTTCCAAATGGGCTAAGCCACCGAAGGCGACCACGGTGTCATTGGATACTGAAAACAGCACTGAGATATTTTCATTGAAGAGAGTTTGATGTTCTCTGCCTTGATTAAAAGAAAGTCCCCCTTCGAATTCGCCGCCATCTTTAGCTATGAAACTACCTCCGGCGATGTCCAAAGTAACTGTATTGCGACGTTTCGCGGGAACAATGACAAGTTTATTCTTCTCAATACGAACTGCCCACTCGTCGGCACTCATATTTGCGCACGAGAATTCCTTTGAATCTTGAGCATAAGGGGCGATTTCGATAAACCCCTCTACCCCCGCGGAAGCAAAAGAGCTAATGACCGCCACTAAAAAAATTAGAAAAAGACAGAGATTGATTCGAATCATCTTTAAACCCAGCCCTTAAGAGAGATTTCTTATATCGTCCTCAAGGAAGCCGTCTTAGGTCAATCGAGCGATCTCGATAATTTTTTATTCATGAATTTACTGTTCCAAAACTTCTTTGGACTAACTCCATTGTGCCACCCGAGGCTCGCGGATGGCTCCACTTCCTAGAATTCAGTATCAAACATATCAAGAATAACTTTTTTAAGCGGGCTTGTTTTTAGCTTATTCTGAATCGGACGGGAGTCCTGCAGATAAGTTCCGTAGATTTTTTCCATGCGCTGATTGAATTCAGGGCTGTAAATCATTGCTCCGTTTTCAAGATCATGGAAGAAGCTGCGTTTGTTCAAATTCACCGAACCGATGAATGAGAACTTGCCGTCCACCAGCACGATCTTAGAGTGTAAAATCACTTTCGGCTCCACGTATTCATAGACATGGATCTTATCCCAGAACTGATTCACGCCGGCTTTATTGGCATCGCTCAAAAGCCAGTCAACGGTGTCGCCCTCGAGATCCAAGCGGGTGATCAAGGTGATATCCACCCCCCGTTTCACCGCGCGATTCAGAGCGCCCATAAACATCTCTGTCGGACGGAAATACGGAGTTGAGATCTTTACGCTCTTCTCAGCGGAATCCACCATCTCAGAGTAGAAGACTTCAAGACTGTGGCCATCTTTATAAGGGAACGACATGAAGTGACGTACCAGAGGCTCACGACCGTTAAACAGACGCATATCCGCCGGAGCTGATTGCATCACGTTTTGATTGATCGAGCGAACCGCCAGCGTTTTTGCATCATAGTTCCAAAGCGTTAAAAAATGGGCCGCGGCCTTACGAGTAAAGCCCGGGTCCTGAACTTTGATTTCAAAATCGCGCCAGTGACAGAAAGATTCATCCTTGCCATCGCCGTAGTCGACCATTTCAGGGTAACGAGCTTTGCCTGGCAGAGTTTTAAATACGAAGCCATCATGGACGTTACGGCCACCAATAAATGTCGTATTGAGCTCAGGACGATCTTTCGAAGTCGTGATCAGAAGCTTCACGTGCATCGTGCGATGGAATTCGTCAAACTTGCCTTTCAGGCTTTCCCCTTTTTGGCGCTTGTAACGATATTCTTGGATTTTGATGTTATTGTGTTTTTGCGTCATACGCGCAAACATCGCGCGGTCTTTTTTAAGCGCAATCACATCTGACACAAGCAACTTTACACGAGTCCCGCGATCCGCATGATATTCCATCAAACGGGCCAGCAAGCTTCCGTAGAAATCCGCTCTGAACACCAAGTAAGAAACATAGATGCTATCAAAGTGCGGCGCTTGACTCATATCCAGGGGCGCATAAGGATCGTAATTCTGCACGAACTCTTTTGTGATAGGATGGCCTAGCAGAACTTCAACCTTTGAACGAAGCGCATCAACCGGATCTTCGAGTGTCGTGACGTTGTTCACTGAATCCACGCAAGTCATCGACTTGTATTTGTTGGTTAGAAAGAATCTTTCAACGCCTTTGAGGTTTCCTGCCTGAGGTAAAAAACAACCGTCGATCACTTGGTTCAATGCCTGGTCCGGGTCTGTCGTATCTGTGACGATACGCACGCCGTAATTTTTGCCACCCATTTGCCACGTCAGCTGACACTCGGCTCCCTGCGGAGGAGACAAAACAATGCGCTGACCGTTCACAGTACTTTCATAAACATTGAAGTGCTTGCGCTCATTGGCTGAGTAGAACTTCTTCCCCAAAAGACCGTTCTGGAATGTATAACCCTGATTGCAAACGATGTCCGCAGGATAACTCGGCTGATCTTTTTGCAATTCTTCTGAAGAGCGATTGTCGTTGAGTTCTTTCGAATAGAGAAAACTCTGAATATCAAGCTCATACTCTTTGGCACCAAAGCGATCCATGGCGTAGATGCGCTCGATCTGCCCGTTCTTGATTTCAAAATCCGCAAGGCGGTTGATGTTGAGTTCTTCTCTGCGATCGCGCCAACGTCCGAAATAGGCCCCATTCACACTAAACGGGGAACCCGTGTTTGCACTCAAGGGGGCGACCACATCAGCAACCTGAACAGCTTCTTCTGGAATCACATTTTTCATCGTCTCGGTCTCGTAGGTTTTCTCAACGAGCTTGAGCAACTCAAAAGATTCCGCGGAACTTGCCGCTGGATTTCTTGGTGAGGAAGATTGGCAAGAGATCAAACCTAAAAATAGAATCGCAGAGATAAACTTTTTCATGCTTTTCTCTTCGGAATTCGATGTCTTAAGCTGAATTAAAGAACAAAAGACCTAAGTCCAGCTTCGGTCTAGAAGATGGAAGGAAGTGTCCCTACAAGGCGATTATGTCGACTTTTTAAAGAGAGCTTCGGCCGCCGCACGCAGGGCCGCGGCTTTATCCACGCCCCCACTCGCCCCTTTACGAGGCGAGAAGTAATCGCAAAAATTTGCCCGGTCTTTCTCTTTCACAACGTCGGCCTGAGGCTCACGGCATTCGTTGTAGGCCTTCACGTCCCAGAACTCGCAGTTCTTGCACACGTGCACGTCGGCACGGCAATGCGGGCACTCATCACGACGCCCCACGGTCCCCAACACAGGGATCTCTTTACCGCAGTTGAAACAGTGAAGACCTTGCGGATTCATTGTGCCTACTTCTTGAAGTTCGGTTTTTGATTGAGCTTATGATGAGCTTCAATGGTACGGATCGTGCCCGTTTGTGAACGCATCACCACCGAGTGAGTTTTCGCCTGACGGCCCGGAAGAGTTTTTACGCCCTTCAAGAAAGGACCATCCGTCACGCCGGTAGCAACAAACATCACAGAACCATGGGCAAGTTCATCGACGAGATATTTCTTATCGAGGTCTTTCACGCCCATGCGTTTTGCTCGCTCTTTTTCTTCTTCGTTACGGAATTTCAAACGGCCTTGGAAGTCGCCGCCTAAGCACTGCATCGCTGCTGCTGAGATCACGCCCTCTGGTGCGCCACCGATACCCATGAGTAAATCAATCCCTGAATCCGGCCAAGCTGTGGCAATCGCAGCCGATACGTCACCGTCACCGATCAAGTGAATACGTGCGCCGGTTTTACGAACTTCTTCGATGAGCTTTTCATGACGAGGACGATTCAAAATTACAACCGTGACGTCACTCACGTTTTTCTTCAGTGCATCCGCTACGCGATTGATATTTTCCGTCGGAGTTTTATCGATATCGATCACACCTTTTGCTCCAGGACCGCAGGCGATTTTATCCATGTAAGTGTCAGGTGCGTGCAAGAAGTTGCCGCGTTCTGCAACCGCAATCACAGAAATCGAACCCACTCCCCCCGTTGCACAGATGGTGGTCCCTTCCAGCGGATCCAAGGCAATGTCGATCGCCGGAGCATTGTTGGCTTTATTGCCGACTTTTTCACCGATGTAGAGCATCGGTGCTTCATCGCGCTCACCTTCACCGATGACCACTGTGCCGTCAATGTTGACGCTGTCGAAAGCTTTTCTCATGGCATCCACAGCCGCTTTATCAGCTGCTTTTTCATCGCCATGCCCAGTCCATTCTGCGGAGGCAAGTGCTGCTGCTTCGGTGATACGTACGAATTCTAAAGCCAGGTTTCTGTCCATTGTTCTTTCTCCAGGATTGCTTTCATTGCCGCCGGAAGGCGCATCAGTTTCAGGTTTTGATCTAACGGAACATGAGTGGTCTCGGCCACCGCCAAGGTCTGCCCGCGGGCGTTCAGGCGATACTGAATGTGAATGCGCACACCCTCAGAGCGAACTTGCAGCTGAATTTCGATCTCATCACCGAAAAGAGCCGGCTTTAAATGACGCACTCTGGTTTCGTAAACGGCAAACATGCTGGCCGATCCCTTTTTCTGGTAATCGATCAGGCCTTCGGAGTGAGCCCATTCAACCCGAGCTTCCTCGCAAAAACGCAGGTAATTGCTATGGTGAACAATCCCCATTTCGTCGGTTTCATAAAACTGAACACGGTGCCGGTACGTGAACATAAATTCCTTGTTAGATTTAAGCGTTACAATCACAAAAAGCCGGCGAGAAAGCAAAACGTTTTTTCGTCGCGGTTGACAGCCCGGAATCCGTTTTGAGAAGATCAGCGCTGTAAGAAACAACAAAGGACACCCTGAGTGAATAGCACCTCAATCCCTGTGACCCCTGCGAACGGGGAAAAAATAGCTCCGTGGAAGAAGCAGCTGCCGATGTGGATTACTGTGAGCCGCATTGCCATGGTGCCTTTCGTGCTGCTTGCCATGCTGCCGAATAGTTTTTGGTGGAATGTCCTGGCGGCTGTTTTGTTTATGCTGGCCTCTATCACCGACTATTACGACGGCTACTTTGCCCGCAAATACAACGCTGTTTCGAACATGGGTAAGTTTATGGACCCCGTGGCGGATAAAATCCTCGTGAGCAGTATTCTTGTGATGATGGCCTACTACCAGAAAATTGATCCGTGGATGGTGGTTGTCATCCTCGGTCGTGATAACTTTATTGGCGCCATCCGTGCGGTGGCGGCAGCCGATGGTGTTGTGATCGCAGCAAAAGCCGCCGGAAAGTGGAAGACCGCCTTGCAAATGGGCGCTCTGCCAGCGGTTCTGATTGGAGAAATTCCAGGGTATTTGCCCTATCTTGATAGAATCGGCTACGGAATCTTGTGGATCACGGTTCTCTTAAGTATAAGCAGTGGCGTCGAATACTATTTAGCGTACAAAAGAGGCCGCGAGGCCAAGGGTTAAACCATGTTGCTGCATATGTCCCCGAGAGATTGGTTCTTTATTTTTCTGGCGGTTTTATTGGCAAGTTATGTAAAAATGGCGTCGGCAAAGACGCAACCAGGAATGAACCCTTTATTTAAGCTTGCGAAGATCAGCCGCTTGATCTGACTTGATGTCTGCCGGGACTGCTTCTTTTTCCGGCTTCGAGGCCACCATTCGAGAATTGGCCTCAGTTCCAAGATTCTTCACACCCCAAAAATAGCCCAAAAAATAAGCGCTTACGCCTAAAAATGCGAGGGTGGACAACTTAATGAGACTTTTTTTAAAAAATAGCGGCATGAAAAATATTTACCCATTGACAGCTCGGGCGTGCAACTGTAATTTCGTCCCACATTCGCAATGACGCGGGAATAGCTCAGTTGATAGAGCGATGCCTTGCCAAGGCATAGGTCGCGGGTTTGAGTCCCGTTTCCCGCTCCAATCTTTCCCTTTAGGTAAAGATCGGCGCAAGCCCAATTTTCTCCGGAAAATTGGAGATAAAAAATCTCCCCTACCAAGGGGATTTTTTTTGTCCAAAATCTGCCCTGCTTCACGAAATTATATCTGTCTTTTTAAGCGAAAAAATTGAAGGATGTTCTATCAAAGGAGCTATCCATGGCTAAAATCACTCTTAAAGGCAATCCCCTCGAAACTTCTGGCAACCTTCCGGCGGTTGGTTCCACCAGCCCTGATTTCAAACTGGTTCGCGCGGATTTGAGCGAAGTCACACTTGAAACTTATACTGGTAAGAAAAAGGTTCTTAATATTTTCCCAAGCATCGATACAGGCACTTGTGCCGCCTCTGTTCGTCACTTCAATAAAGACGCTGCGGGCCTCCCTGGCGTTGCAGTTTTGAACATCTCTGCCGACCTTCCATTTGCACAAACCCGTTTCTGCGGCGCTGAAGGTATTAAAAATGCTGAGGCCCTTTCATCATTCAGAAGCAAATTCGCAACCGACTTCGGTTTGCAAATGACAACGGGTCCTCTTGCCGGCCTTTGCTCTCGTGCCGTGATTGTTTTGGATGAGAAAAACAAAGTTCTTTACACAGAACAAGTCAGCGACATCGTGAATGAACCAAATTACGAAGCGGCCCTCAAAGCTTTGAAGTAAGCTCTAAAAGACTGGCTTTTTTGTAAGCCAGTCTTTTTCATCCACGCGGGCTTTACTCCTCGGTCACGGTCAGAGTCTGATTGGGCCGCGGGGTCTTGAGGGTCTGCACTTTTCCAGAATTCCAGCGGATTTCAATTTTTTCAATTTCTGAGACTCGTCCTAAACCGAAATGCAAAACCGGATCATTTTGCTGATTCATCGTCCCGATAACACCGTCTACTTGGCGTAAGAAAACGCCTTCTTTATGAAAGAGACGGACTTGAGTTGTTACCGGATTCTTACCGGATTTCGTGCCAATCAAACGGATCTTCAAAAAGTTATTATCGTTTTGACTGATATTTTTATAAATATATAACTTTTTATCAGCGTGCAAAGACGGCCGACCTGAGTTGATCAGATCCATTTTTCCATCATTGTTGAAATCAGCCCAAACACCCGCGTAGCTATCAAGAACCCGCGTAGGCTCGCTTTGGCTTATCTCACTGAATGTGAAGTTGCCGGAATTTTTGAAAATGAATGAATAGGCGTATTTCAAATCATAGACTTGAGTCACATACATATCGATCAAGCCGTCATTGTCAAAATCCGCCGCTGTCGAGTGAGACCACAGTTCATCCCCTTTGTATTTGCTGTAATCCCCGATCGGCTTTAGAGGAATCCCGGATTTTGCACGCATGTCCACGAACTTGAAATCCGGCGCTCCAAGATTTTTGTATATTTTAGAGTCGTCACAAAGGTAACCACGGATATCGTAAGCTCCCTTGGCCGCATCTCTACCGACAAATTTATGCGCCAGATTCGAAACCCAAAGATCTAACAAACCATCGTTGTTAAAGTCAGCCCAGACCGAGCCAATTGTATGACCGTAAGTAGGACCGTAATGTTCCTTCTTAACTGGATCATAATAGCGATTGCTGTCTTTATCTCCGGCGACTCCCTTAGGAATGGCAGTGTCTATCACCCGGCCTTTTTTAATTTCGAAAAGATAGTTGCGATGAAGGCGATAGTTCGAAAAATAAATATCTGGGCTGCCATCGTTATTATAGTCAGCCCAAGGCATTCCCCGCGTATAGGCCGTC
The DNA here is from genome assembly GCA_018266295.1 of Bdellovibrionales bacterium. NCBI lineage: Bacteria > Pseudomonadati > Bdellovibrionota > Bdellovibrionia > Bdellovibrionales > Bdellovibrionales bacterium. Next base: position 27,332 of record JAFEAQ010000010.1, read on the forward strand.
AGCGAGCTAAAGTCGACCGCTGCAGTGTATTTCACAAACTTCTTTCCTCGGACATTGAGACGCATTTGCTGCGGAAAAAGCGTGACCCGGCCGTTGATTTCACTGTCCCCCATACCCAATATCAAATCAGCATAACCATCGCCATTGAGATCGCCATAGGAAATAGACTTCACATTATCCGGAAACCCTAAGTCATACTGTCTTGATAGGTCTTCAAAAGTGCCGTCCGTGCGTTGATGAAAAAGCTGTCCTTTGGTTGTCACGATATCGAGCCTGCCGTCGTTGTCGACATCGATAAAAACCGGGTATCCCACTAAGTTTTGCAAACGAACACGCTCAGTCACATCGATGAACTGAATCTTGTCCAAGGTGGAAATGTTTTTATAAAGACGGCCGGCCGCCATAAAGTCGACCCAGCCGTCATTATCGAAATCGCCAACAATGATCGACGATGCCGGCGTTTCAGAAACTCCGCTTGTGGCAGTCACATCTTCAAAATATTGGCCACGCGTGATCACGGAAGAAACCTCGCGGGACGGGTTTTCCTCTATTACCGGCGCTTTGGTCTGACAGGCCCCGAGTAAAAATATAAAGGCTGTAAAACATCGCTTCATTTCCACTCCCCGAACTCACGAATGTCGTAATGGATTTTTCCGATCCTTTGGTGATTCACGAATCACTGCTTGCATACCGGTGGAAGAACAATACAGTCCACAGCCATCATTCTGCACCAGAGCTTGTCCCAATCCCTGAAATGCGCCGGTAATGTTGAATAGCTGAACTTAGCTTCCTAAAAAGAGCATACCAAGTTTGGGCGGTTTCGTCCTTATTTACGCAGCAAGACCTTGCCTAATGCCGAGGGGCCGGCCTTAAGAGCGTGCCCCCCGTGTTCCCACGGGTTAAATTCTGGATCGCTATCAAACTCTGTAGAGGAATTAAGAATATTCACAGAAGCCTAATATAAAAAAGTCCCCGAAGTTTTCTCCGGGGACTGATCAAGAGAAAGATTTGTCTCTAAAACCACTCTAGGCGGCATTTTTACCGTGAATGAGCGTTCCTAAATCTTGAATTTGCTTTTGCACAGCCTCTGACTGCCCGGCAATCTCAAGAGAGGTCGCAGAAATTTCCTCCGCGGAAGCGGCATTTCCCTGAGACGAGGTGTCAATCACCTCGATCGCCTGAGAAAGCATATTAATGCGGTTCGATTGTTCTTCGCTGCCAGCAGCGATTTCACGGTTGATGGCGCTAATTTTTTTAATATCTTCCAGAATCACGCGTAAAACATCACCGCTCTTAGAGCTCGCCTTAACACCCTCATTGACCTCTTCGGCGGATTTTGAAATCAAGACATTAATATCCTTCGCCGCGACCGAGCTTCTTTGAGCTAAATTACGAACGGCCTCGGCAACAACCGCAAAACCCTTCCCCTGTTCGCCGGCACGGGCCGCTTCAACCGAAGCATTTAGGGCCAACAAATTTGTTTGGAAAGCGATATCATCAATCACATCAAGAATTTCAAGCATCTTTTTAGAAGATGCCGAGATGTTCTGCATAAAGTTTAATAACTGTTTAAGCTCACCTTCACCGCTGGTTGCCCGAGCACTGGAGTGCTCCGCAAGATCTGCGGCTTTTTTAGAACTTTCACAATTATTTCCGACAAGCTCACTCAGTTCTTCCACAGTCGCAGCCGCTTCTTCTAGAGAGGCCGCGGTTTTAGTGGAGGCATTGGCAAGCTCGTTGCTGGCAGCCGACAACTGCTCAATTGCAGCTGACACTTGCACGCTGGACAGCTCGACAGTTTCAGAGGTCTGAGAAACTTTGCTGACAATACGTTTACCCAAGACCATTAATGCAATTGCAACCCCGCCGCCCATAACAAAGGTGACTGAGGCAAGATAAACCATCGCTTTATGCTCCATCTCTTTGGCCAGAGCCTTGTCCGCCATTGCTTCAGCATGGCCTTCTTTAGTGACTTCGTCGGAGTATTTATCAATCGCCTCATCGAGGCGGCGCATTTCTGTATCCATGATCTCTTCGGCCTTGGCTAGATCTTGCGGATTTTGCGAGCGGATCAGAGCTGCCAGTTCATGGGTTCTTTTAAGGTACTCTTCAATGTCTTTTTTTATGTTGGGGTAATTAGCTTTTTCGTAGGGACCAAACTTGGTTTTTTCATACGCACTTAAGGCCACTTGAATATCACTAATATCTTTTGGCAGATCATCAGACATTTTTTTGCGGTCTTCAACGTCATTGGGATGAGCAAGACCTTCCCATATATGGGTCTTCACAACTTCGCGGGCGGTATCAAAATCTCCGAGCGCTTCCAACGTCGGCACAAGATCATTGTGACAGTCTTCTAAAAGGCCATTAAGCCCTTTAATGTCTAAGTAAGAGGAGTATCCAGAGACACAGAACCCCGCAATCGGCAGCATCGACAGGAACAGGATTTGATACTTTAAACTTTTCAGCTTCATGACAAAAGAAGACTCAGTCCGCATAGTAAGGCTCCGCTCCGACATTGGGCTATTTATAATTTGATTCTCTAGCTCTTCGGCAGGGTCCTAAATACTATTGAAGGCTATTTTATTTTTTCTGCTTATGCTTCAAACTGACACGCGTTTACGGTAAAGTATTCCCAATTTAGAACAAAAGTATAAATTATTAGGTGTTTTTAACAGAGATATCTGCTCACCGGGCAACAAAGAGCCGAGAACGTCTTAACTTTGAAAAGGATTGATACCCTGGCGACCAAAAATTTTATTAAGGACATTAAAGAGAACCGCACAAAAAAGCAGATTTAAGAGTGAAATAAAAACCGCGACAGCGAGGAAAGCTCCCCACCATACGAGGCCCATATTAAAAATATTTACGAACCTCGCATGCAGATTAAAATTAAATAACCCTGCGGCCGTATTCACCAAAAGAATCAGCAAAAGAATCGGTAAGACTCCACCGCGTGCTACTTTTAGGTCTTCAGAAGAAAGTTCCATCTGCGACGTCAGGCAGACTGCCAGATAAAGAAAGGCATAGAATCCCATCGAACTCCAATTCGCCGCTCCCAACAAAGATTTTGAAAAATCATTTGCAAGAAACCCCAGATCGCCGAGATGTAAAGAGAACGGGACTGGATGCGGAACTAAAAAGCTATACAGCGCAAATAAAAGCACCGGTGCAAGCAGCACGGGCCCCATGCCAATAAAAAATAAGCCGATGCGATGATAAAGGTTGCGATCATTATAATGATGAACAACGACCCCGTAAGATCCGCCCTTGCCTTCCGGGTCGAACCATTTAATCGAACCGATCTCGTGAAAAAATATTTTCGCAAACAGTGCGTGACAGAGTTCATGCAATGGCACGCCGATCACTCCAAAGACATAAAGACCAAATTTCGGTAAAACAAATTGACGGAAAGTATTGTTTGTCCAGCGCGAGATCCAAGTCAGCAGCATGCCGGAAAGAAATAAAACACCGAAGAGACCGAAGAATTGCAGCGCGGAATTTTTTAAAATGAGAAGCAAAGCTGAAGTCATAACTCTAGTTTAAGGATCGCTGTTGAAGCTCTCAATCTCATTTCGCAAATCCAGACTTCTTTTCGGAAACACCTCGACCGTAATGACGTTTTCCGTCATTTTACGGCGCAATTTACAAATAAATAAAAAAAGTTCCCCCTGTATGTGCTCTCATTTTGATCTCACGATTTCAGGGTTGCTCATGCTATGCGCAGTTGTTAATGAAAATATATGGAGACAAGTCAAACCAATACAGAAATCGTTAAGGAAGAGAATCAAAAACCAAGCATCTGGACGCTTGAAAAAAAGGCCCTTGGGGTCCTTTCAGTTATTTTTGTAGCTGTGATTTTGAGTGCCTGGGGCTACGCCATGAAGTTGAGACATACCGTGGCGTCTAACAATGCGATCGCCGTGGCGGATCCGAGGGCCCTCGTTGAAGTCGAGCAGCTTCGTAATTTGGCCGACTCGCAAATCGACAACAGCCGCGCTTTTTTTCTGCTTGGCGCGCAGTCCATTTTTGAAAAGCAGAAAAAAGAAAAAGAAGATCTTCTCGCGGCTCTTACGAAGTACGAGAAAGAACACAACCTGCCGCAAGTTCCTGAGATTATTAAACGCATCCGAGACATAGAGCAAAAAAACCAAGAGTTCTTTGATCAAGCAATGGATTTCCGTGAAAAGAAAACGGAATCCAAAATTGTCGGTCAGTTTTTTCAGTCAAAATCAAACCCTTTGCGTGCGCAAATGAATGATGCCTTTGATGATATCGTAAAAATTCACAAAGCAGAAATAGACCGCAACTCTACCGAAGCTCGTGAAGCGGCCATCGGCGTTGAATCACAAATTCCAAAAGGCATGATGTCGCTGACAATTTCCCTCGTCGGGATTTTTCTTGCGATGGCGGCGATTATCCTACGCCAGTCCCGCGGACGCGCAGCTCAACTCGCGGAAAGAAACCGTCTCTATGCTGAAGCAAAAAGAGCCGTGAAGGACCGTGATGAAGCGATCTTTGCAATTTCTCATGACTTAAAAGAATCACTTGAGACGATTTCAACGACAGCAGAAAGACTCGCCACCTCACCACAGGGGCTTGATATCGTTGAAAGCAGCGAGCTTGTAAAATCCACGGTCACAACGATCGAAGGCCTTATTAAAGACATTCGCGATCAAAAAGCCGTCGAGATGGAAGGCATCACTCTTCGTTTGGATCAATTGCCAATCGACGATGTGCTTGAGACCGCCCGTCTTTTGATGCAACCACTGGCAAAATCACGTGATGTGCGCATCCAGGTAGACACGGTAAACCCACCGGTGCTTGCGTTCTACGACCGTGAGCGGGTCCTTCGCGTGCTCTCAAATCTTGTCAGCAACTCTATTAAGTTCAGCCCTAAAGGCAGCAAAGTCGTTGTGAAAGTTCGTAGCGATCAGAAGTTCGTAAACATCTCTGTAGTCGATACAGGGGCTGGGATTCCTTCGGATCAGATTCCGGGGATTTTTGATAATTTCTGGCAAGCTCGTAAGACGGCGGATCAAGGCGCTGGCGTGGGGCTTGCGATTGTAAAGACCATCGTTGAAGCTCACGGCGGCACTGTTCAGGTTCAAAGCCAGCTCGGGCGTGGCACGACATTTACGTTCTCGCTCCCTCGCCGTCGTCCAGCGGGAGCGCCTATGAAAAAGTCGACCTTGACGATCAGATCAACGGCGATGAGCGGCCTTCAGCAGGATCAATAAAGGCCCACTGTCTAACTAATATCACCTAGGGGCCCCTTGGCCCCTTTTTTATTGGATCTGAGCGGGTCTTTTGCTTGCATGCCTTTCTCATGGCTTTATTTTCAAAGGAAAGACCCATGAGAAAGTCTTTAAATCTTGCCCTCTCAGCGGCCCTTATTTTGGGCGCAGTTTCACTCGCTCTTCCACAGTCCGCGGTGGCAACGTCGGTTGCACAAACAAGTGGCGTCAGTGCCCTTCAGCTAAACCCACAGGACGTCGTCCCCGAAGTGGTTGCTCTGGGAATCACTCCCGTCATCTACAAAGTGACGACACCACAATTACAAAAGCTTTCTTACAACGAAGATAAATATGCCCTGCAAATCAATATTGGCCACGTGACAGCGGAGCAGTTTGCAAAGCTCAAATCTCTTTATGGAAACTTCAGCCAAGTTCCTTACGACAGCAACAAAGCCTATGACCTCGTCGATTTCCTTCCACCGGCGATTCAAGCAACGGTGAATAAAACCTTTACGCCGAAAAATTATGATACATCGGCATTGGTGAGCATGGACTTCACAGACGATGAAATGACCGGCGAACTTTGGGGTCTGCAAAAAGGCGGTGTGAGTTTTATCACCAACTGCTGGGGCACCACCATCGAAGTGCTTAAATCTCTGCACTCTCGTCCGGCAAATGAAGCCAATACCTATATTCTTTCATGGCCTGGCCGCTGGGATACGGGCGAACTTTTTATGGATACCAAATACAATTCAACCGCGCGTGAAAATGCCCTTCGCTTCGGTGATGCGCTGACTGTTTGGTCGAAAGAGACAGGAGCTCTTTCAATTCAGCACACGGCTTTGATTTTAGGAAAAAACCTGGTTTTTGAAAAAACAGATACCTCAGAAGATGATCCTTACCGTTTATCCTTGCGAGCCGATGTTCTTGCAAAATTCGCAAAACTCTTCGAAGGGAAAGAAATCATCCGCTATCGCCGCTTCGGCCCTGAAAAACAACCCATTCCTATGAGCAATCCGGGAAGCGGTTTCTTCTCACCGGAATTGACGGCGAAAATTTTAAAGGCCATCCCAGGCCTGCCGCTTGATTCGATGGAAGCCGGTTGCGAGGATCGCCTCGGTGGAGGTTGCGACCTCACTTATTCGGAAATGCGCATTCTCAAAATCGAAATCGATGCAAAGACCGGCCGCGGGCGCTTGTCGGGCGATGAGCGTGGCTTAAAGCAGTTTAAACCCCTCTAAAAATACATATTACAAAATCGCTATTTGATTGAAACCAGACAGGGACATCCTTCGTTTAGTTTAAACGAAGGAGGATCCCAATGGAAATTGAAAAACCGAAAGCCCCACAAAAAGAGCCTAACACCCGCCCACCGGCGCCTCCAACGAAGGAACCGCCACAAAAATATGTGCCTGAAAAAGAGCCCCCACAAAAGAAAATCCCTGAGACTGAGCCGCCCACTGAAATTCCGCCGGAGATTGAGCCTCCGGAGCATGATTTTCCTCGGGACTCGCCGCCTGAGCCCATCGCACGCCGAAGATACTGACTTACTTTCCGGCAATCACCACGACATAGCCGTCAAGATCCCTAAGCCAAATCTCACGATGACCCGCCAGTGGGTTTTCGTGAGCGTCTTCTAGGACCTTGGCTTTCATTTTCTTAGCCCTAGAAACCAATACCACTGACTGCTTTTCTCGACATTACCGACGCAAATGAGGGGCTGAGATTTAATTGCACTCATGCTTATTTCTCCTCTTAATAATTCTTATGCAAGCATAGACGTTTTTGGTTACCTTGATCAACAATCTTCCATTTTCACTGACTTTAGCTGGCGTGATGAATTGCGAATGGTTTTTATCTGGCGCCTTTTTCGAATCAGGCTGAGACAGTTTTCGCCGTTGCACCGGCTTTGCAATAGGGACTCTCCAAGCTAAAGGAGAATCCTATGTCATCGAACGTTGCTGAAAACTATGATCTTGCTTCACGCCTCATGAAAGACCGAATTATTCTACTCAGTGGTCCTGTCACCGACCAAGCTGCCACTCAGCTGATTGCGCAGATGTTGTTTCTTGAGATGGAAAATCCCGACCAAGATATTCATTTTTATATCAATTCACCCGGCGGGTCTGTGAACGCGGGGCTTGCGATTTATGATTTCATGAGCTTTATCAAATGCGAGGTCGCGACTTACTGCTTTGGCATGGCAGCCAGTATGGGGTCTTTTTTACTCACAGCGGGCGCACCAGGTAAGCGCTTTGCGATGCCTAATAGTCAGATTCTGATTCATCAACCGCACCTCGGTAATGGCGGCCTAGGCGGTCAGATCAGCGATATCGAAATTCACGCCCGCGAACTTGTGAAATCAAAAACCAAGCTCACCGACATGTACGCGAAACACACCGGCCAAAAGTTTTCGACTCTGACAAAGATGATGGAGCGAGATTCTTACCTCACCCCAGAAGAAGCCCGCAATCTGGGATTTATCGATCACGTGATCACGTCACGTAAAAAAACACCGGTCCTTGGTGAAACCGGTTAATCCTAGGCAATATAAACGCGGCACTCAAACGGGCGAAGCTCGAACTTTGCCGGAAGCCCGAGGCTGGGATTTTCGTAGTTGCTAATAAGCATTTTTGCATTGGCCACTTCGGCCGGCATTTCAACATGGGTCTTTTGGCCCTTGACGTTGCAAATGATCCACGCCGTTTGACCGTTAAGATGTCTGGTATAAGCAAACACTTCAGTATGACTCTGCAGAATCATTTCAAAGTCGCCGTAGATGAAGATCTTATTATCACGGCGAAGACGGATGAGTTGCTTATAGAAGTTCAGAACTGATTTTGGATCTTTTTCTTCCGTTTCAACGTTAATCGTTTTGTAGTTCGGATTGACCTTGAGCCACGGTTTTCCCGTCGTAAAGCCGGCATTTTCTTCACCATTCCACTGCATCGGAGTGCGCGCATTATCGCGCGAAGTCCCGGCGAGTTCTTTGGTGATGGCAATATCACTCATCCCTTCCGCACGACGAACGACAAATAAGTTCTTCGCAGCCACGTCCTGGAAATCCTCAGGGCCGCTAAACTCGGTGTTTGTCATACCAAGCTCTTGGCCTTGATAGATAAATGGACTTCCTTGCATCAAGAAATACATTGCCGCAATTGAAGTCGCACTTTCACGGTGGAAGATAAATGGATCTCCCCATTTAGAGACCACACGAGTGATATCGTGGTTTTCAACAAAGAGCGCGTTCCAGCCGATACCATGCAAATTGGTCTGCCAGTTTGTGAAAATGGTCTTAAGCTCGGCCAGGTCAAACTTATCAGCACCGAGATGGTCCCACAATTTGGTGTGCTCAAATTGAATGAGCATGCTAAAGCGTTTCTTTTCTTCTGCCACCCAATCCTGAGCCTGGAAGGAATTCACGCCGTTTGCCTCGCCGACGGTCACAATGTCATACTTGCTGAAAGTTTCGCGGCAGAGTTCGCCGATATAATCCATGACGCCGTCCACGTTCATGTGGTTTGCATAAGATGGAACGTATTTAAGACCTTGAGGATTTGGTAAATCCGGCAGGCCCGGGCGTTTCTTAATATGGCTGATGGCATCGATACGGAAACCATCGATGCCTTTATCCAGCCACCAATTCACCATGTCGTAAGCTGCCTGGCGCATGTCTTTGTTTTCCCAGTTAAGGTCCGGTTGACGAGCCGAGAAAACATGCATGAAATACTGATTGGTCTCTGGATCCAGCTTCCACGCCGAGCCACTGAAGATACTTTCCCAGTTATTGGGCTCAGCACCGTTTTTACCATCACGCCAGATATACCAATCACGTTTGGAATTATCCTTTGAAGAGCGGGATTCAATAAACCATGGATGCTCATCGCTGGTGTGATTCAGAACAAGATCCAAAATCAGCTTCATTCCACGATCATGCACACCTTTCAAAAGATCATTAAAGTCCTGCATACTGCCGAACTCATGATGAATATCCTGATAGTCGCTGACATCGTAACCATTATCATCTTGCGGCGACTTAAAGATTGGGCAAATCCAGATAATATTGACACCAAGATCTTTAAGGTAATCTAATTTTTCGATGATGCCGCGAAGATCTCCGATGCCGTCGCCGTTGCTGTCTTTAAAACTGCGTGGATAGACTTGATATATAACGGATTCTTTCCACCACTTTTGCGTTACCGGAGATTTTGCAGTCATTTCTTTTTCCTTTTAGAACCAAGCTTCGAATTGATAACCGAAAGATGTGCCTTCTTGCTTATCTTTAAACGAAGACGCATTCACTGCAATCTTATCCATATTATTTTTATTCCACATCGAATGCGTGATGTAAGCTCGAAGGACCGGGCGGCCCCAGATGGATTTGCTCAATGAAATCTGAGGCGCCAAGGTGATACGAGAAAGATCGCGCTCTCCGACTTTGTCACCCCCGGTGGTCTTCTCAGTCTGATTTTCAATACGTGAGTAGCCGAACTCGAGCATCCATTGCACTCGGTCCCTCATATAATAAATAGGACGGAGACCGATCTCATAAAAGAAACGGCGACTATCAACGTCCGCTCCGCTGTCGCCATACTCACCGGCAAGGCCGAACATGAAGGCCCAACGATCCGTGACTTCTTTATTCCAGTTTTCAACCAAACGCACAGCCCAGCCGTTATTTTTGTATTCATCCGCAACAAGAAGGGCGCTATCGCCATAGATGTTAAAGCTTTGCATTGCGCCTTTTCCGTACATCAGCGCGAGATTATTGTAACCGCTGCCAACGAGACTCTCTAAACGAGTCGCGACGGAGTAACCATTTGTCTTCACATACTCATTCGTACCATCCGTTCCAGACGGAGCCCAGGCGTAAACTCCCCAGAAATTAAGATAGACATCTTCAACCACCGGTAACTTTGCCCAGCGAAAATCCAACGCTTGCAAAACCGGCTGACCTTTATCTGTGGTCACCGTTTCATTGGCCTGAATCAAATGTGCAAAAGAAAAAATACCAGAATTTGTTCTGATGTTTTCAATACCGGCTCCCACACCGCTCATATCGCCGTAGTAATACCAATCGAAAATATGAAGATCGACATCACGATAAAAACGTTTTCCCACCCAAAGTTCGCCGGGAATTTCAGCAAGTCCACCTGCAGAAACAAAGGCTTCAATTTGATTGATATCGCGATTCGACGCGGTTTCCCACTGACGTGCACCATTGGCATTGGCCTCTAGACGCACCTGCGTTCTGAAAAATGCAGGATCTGTCTCTGATGGTTTCTTGTGGTTAAAGACCATCACGATTTCTGAATAGAAACTGCACTCATTCCCCAAGCGTAGGAAATTACCAGGAATTCCCTGATTATTAAAACACTCCTGTTTGCCACCGAGTAAATTAAGACCGGTTCCTCCACGGAGATAGCCTAAAAAATCAGCATCCATTGCATGCGCATTCAGCGAAACCAGCGTAACAAACAAACAGAGTAAACGTATTTTCATATTCCTTATCCTTGAAAAACAAGAGGGATACCCATAAAGTTCCCGCGAGACTACTCATTACGCAGAGGGCCTGATCATTTTGAGAGTGAATATTCTATTTCCATTTTTATTCATTGTGTTCGCGTGCTTACTTGCGCCGAACTCCCATGCCTTCTCAGCGCGCGCACAGTGGCTTGATGCAAATCATCTGCGCTTAAAGCTACCGACCGGTTTCATCACAAATATTTCTCAACTGCAATTTTCCCTCGCCGACACCTCACAAACAGTGCGTGGAAATGGAGTGGCTACTCTACCGCTGGTCGCGAACGACAACGGTTATGTCACACTCGACACCTCAGCCATATCGCGCGCGGACCTTGAGTATTTACTCACTCGCCCGCTGAAGGTTTTCATCACGGATCGCAATCAAAACGTGCTTGATAGCACTGCGATTCAGTATGCCGGCGTGCTGGATCAGAACTTCTATTATGATGACTCCGACCTTGGCGGCCATTGCGATACAGCTCGTTGCACACTGAAGCTCTGGGCACCGACCGCGCAAAATGTGCGCGTGCTCCTTTTTAAAGACAGCACCACTCCTCTTCAACAAGCTGAAATTTTTAATAGTCAGCGCGAACAACAAGGTGTTTGGGCTCTTTCACTTCCAGCAAATAGAAAAAACTATTTTTATTTGTACGAAGTTGAACTCTATCAACCCTTCATCGACAGCATGCAAACTTCTTTGGTGACGGATCCCTACAGCCAAAGCTTATCGTTAAACGCCACACGCTCGCAGCTCATCGATATAAATTCCCCCGAGAGCAAACCCTCTGGCTGGGAATCTCTCGCAAAACCTCCGTTCGGGGCTCTGCAATCGGCAGTGATCTACGAGCTCCACGTCCGTGACTTTAGCGCGAAGGACCCCAGCGTCGATCCTCAGTACCGTGGCACCTATCTCGCCTTCACGCAAGACTCCAACGGCACTCGACATTTGAAGGACCTCGCTCAGGCGGGACTCACTCATCTGCATTTAATGCCGTTTAATGACTTTGGCACCGTCAACGAAATAAAAAGTAAATGGGATGAGATTAAACTCGGTCCTACGTTTGATCTTCCGACTCCACAGGAGCTCACTGCCGCGATCCGCGACACTGATTCATACAACTGGGGCTATGATCCGGTTCACTACTCGGCTCCGGATGGCAGCTACGCCGTGGATGGCGATGGCGTGAATCGCGTTAAAGAAGCGCGTTCCATGATTCAGGCGATTAACCGCATGGGTCTTCGCACAGTTCAGGATGTGGTTTACAACCACACCTACGCACACGAGTTGGAAAATCAGTCGGTCTTTGATCGTATTGTGCCCATGTATTACTACCGCGTTGACGAGAACGGTGTGGCTTATACGACCTCTTGCTGTGCTGATACGGCGAGCGAACATCGCATGATGGAAAAACTCATGATCGATAGTGTTCTGTCTTGGGCGAAGAACTATAAAATCGATGGCTTCCGCTTTGACTTGATGTCGTTTCATTCACGCGCGACTATTTTAAAAATTCGTGATCAGTTGCGAACTCTGACTCTTAACAAAGACGGCGTTGATGGCTCAAAGATCATTATCTATGGCGAAGGCTGGACGTTTGGTTCTTTCTACAATGCTCATCCTGACGAGGCCATGACTCACGAAAATTCTTTCGGCACCGGCGTGGGATTTTTTAACGACCGCCTTCGCGATGCCGCTCGCGGTGGAACAACAAGTTCCGGCGAAAAATCCGACCAGGGTTTTGCAACCGGACTTTTCTTTGATTTCAATCAAGAGCCCGCTAATCGCAACACACCGATTGACTTAGCATCTCAGCGTGGAAAACTCTTACACCTGGGAGACGTCATTAAAGTCGGTCTTGCCGGAAATCTGCGCGACTTGAGTTTCCGCGATCACCTTGGAAATACGATCACAGGTTATAGCCTCAAATTCCGGAATGACCCCGTGGCTCACGCCTCCGTTGCCCAAGAGACTATTAACTATGTTTCAGCCCACGATGGCTATGGTCTTTGGGACGCAATTCAAGCCAAAGCACCGTTTAACACCTCTGGCAGAACGCCGGCTTCGGCAACGCCTGAGGACCGGCAGCGCATGCAGCAGTTGCTACTTGCTCTTCCTCTCCTAGGGCAAGGGATTCCGTTTATTGAAGCAGGATCTGATCTTCTTCGTTCAAAAAACGGTGATCAAGACAGCTATAACTCCGGCGACTTCTTTAACCATCTTGATTGGACGGGGCAGGGAAATGACTGGGGCTTGGCACTTCCTCCGGCATGGAAGAACTCTGCCGACTGGCCTTTCTGGGAGCCGCGCCTCAGATCGCCGGATATTCGCGCCAATAGAAAACTCATTCAGCAAACTGAGAATTACTTCTTAGCCCTGCTTCGCCTACGCCACAGTTCAAAGTTATTTAATTTAAATACGCCGGCGGAAATTTCTGCGAAGCTGCGCTTTATTGATAACGACCGCGCACCAGAGCCTGGCCTGATCGCGATGCTCTTGCAAGGTGCTGATGAAAGCCTTTTAGTTTTCTTCAATGCTTCCCGTGATGGCCGTATTTTTAATCACGATATTTTAAAGCGAAACTGGAATCTCCACCCGCTCCTCAATGAAAAAATCGACCCAGTTCTTAGCGATGTTTCACTTAATTCCGCTTTAGGAAGCATTCGTCTTCCGGGGCGCTCCACCGTGGTTCTGCAAATGACAGGACCTGGAAGCAATAGAAAATGACATTAGTGAGGATGATCATATTAGCTCTGGGACTCTTCACAGGGTCGCTGAGTGCGGCACTTCCAACGCGCATTCAACTCTGGCATCAGATGATTTATTCGCATCGCCAGGTTCTCAGCGAAGCTTTACGCCAATTCGAAAAAGAGAATCCGGACATCTTGATCCGTGAAACATATCGTGAAACCGAAGAGCTCCGCTCCAGCTATCAAGCCGCCGCCATGGGTAATAGCGGGCCTGAGCTTGTTTTTGGCCCAAGTGATCAGATCGGCCCTTTTGCGGCGATGGGGATCATTCAACCCCTCGACGGAGTTTTAGAAAAAGAATATCTTGCTCAGTACGATCCGCTTGCGATTCCGCTTTTCCAAAACCATAATTACATGCTTGGCGGCACGATCGGAAATCACCTGATGCTTCTTTACAATAAGAAGCTCATGCAAACACCGCCTCAGAACACTGATGAGCTGATCGCCATGGGCCAGAAGCTAACAGTTGATAAAGACGGCGACGGCAAGATCGACCAGTTCGGTTTGGTCTTTAATTATACAGAGCCATTCTTCTTTGCGCCGTTTATCCCCGCTTTTGGCGAAGGTTTTATGACCGAGGATTTTAAGCCGCGCTTGAATCAACCGGGGCTCGCGAAAACCTTCCAGTTCATTCTTGATCTCAGGGATAAATACAAAATCATTCCTAAAGAGTGCGACTATGAAACCGCCAACGCTCTTTTTAAGCAAAACAAGGCGGCAATGCTGATTAACGGTGACTGGTCTTGGGGTGATTACAAAAGTGCCGGCGTTGACTTTGCAATCGCGCGCATCCCGATGGTCAGCGAAACAAAGAAATGGCCTCACCCTCTTGTCGGAACGGTCGGCTATTCATTGAACGCACACTTTCAAGATGACGCTCATAAAGAAGCTGCAATCCGGGTTTTAAAGTATCTAACCTCAGCGCGTGTGCAGTTGCTATTTACTGAGAAAGTCGGCGTGATGCCGTCTTTGATTGCTCTGAAGGATCACCCCGTGGTGAAAAGCAATCCCCTTCTCCAGGCTTCTGTTGGCATTATGGAAGTGGGTTCCCCGATGCCAGTTGTGCCTGAAGTGCGCGGCGTTTGGGATAGTATGCGCATTCAGTACCAAAAAGTTCTTGCCGGCGCCGAGACTCCAGCTCAGGGTGCTGAAGCCGCCCAAAGCATGGCCGAGTCGCAGATCCAGAGCATGAACGAGGTGGTTCCTCCGGACGCCGGCGCCTGGGTCATCAAAGGCCTTGTCGCCTTTTTGATTTTAACCCTGCTTGTACTTTCGCGCAGATCAGTAAAGAGTTTCATTCAAGGCTTTAGCGGTCCGCAAAGATTTGTATATTTCATGATGCTTCCGGCATTTGTCGGAATTTTTGCGGTGATCGTCTATCCGTTTTTCTATAATATCGCAATTTCGTTTTCAAACTTTAGTCTTCGCACTTTCCAAGACTGGTCCATCATTGGCTTTCACAACTACTGGGGTGCGATCACAGATCCGAAGCTCTATTCGCTTTTACTTAAAACCATCATCTGGACCGTAGTGAATGTGTTTTTCCATGTGAGCATCGGCGTATTCCTGGCTGTTATCATCAATCAAGTGATGCCGGCAAAAGCCATCTGGCGCACGATCTTGATCATCCCGTGGGCGATCCCGCAATATATTACAGCGCTGACTTGGCGTGGGATGTTTAACCAAGAGTACGGACCGATTAATATTTTTCTGCAAAAGTTCTTGCACCTTTCTCCGATCCAGTGGCTCAGCCAACCGTTCACGGCTTTTACCGCGTGTATTATTACAAACGTGTGGCTTGGCTTCCCGTTTATGATGATTGTCGCTCTTGGTGGCTTGCAATCCATTCCGCAGTCTTTGTATGAGGCCGCCTATCTTGATAAAGCCAATGCTTGGCAAAGATTCCGCCATATTACCTTGCCTCTCTTAGCTCCTGTGATGATTCCAGCAGCTCTCTTGGGTTCAATCTGGACCTTTAACAATTTAAATGTGGTCTGGCTTGTCAGCAATGGGGGCGAACCAGGAGATCAGACTCATATCCTTGTCAGTTATGTTTACAAAGCGGCCTTCAATCTCTACCGCTACGGTTACGCGGCGGCGGTGTCGGTTTTGATTTTCATTTTGCTCGTGCTTTGGAGTTTGGGATCTTTGCGTAGCCAATACAACAAGGAGAAGAAAGTATGATGAAAAAAGTCTTCGCCTGGTTCAGCATTCTTCTTTTTGCTCTATTTTCAATTTACCCCATGCTCTACGTGCTTGCCATCTCACTTCGCGGTGACAATGCTTTTCAAACAGAATCCCTAGAGATCATCACCGAGCATTCGACACTTAAAAACTTTATCTTGCTCTTTACCGAGACCGATTTTCTTCTCTGGATGAGAAACTCGCTGCTGATTTCAGCGGTGACGACGCTGATGGGTGTGGCCTTTGCCTCGACCAGTGCTTATGCGCTGTCTCGCTATAATTTCCGTGGCCGAAACTTAATGCTGTTTTCCCTGCTGGCAAGCCAGATGTTTCCAGCGACCATGCTGATTTTGCCATTTTATATTATCCTTGCGAAGATTCATCTGATTGACAGTTTCTGGGGGCTCTTTCTGATTTACTCTTCGACAGCCCTGCCATTCTGCGTTTGGCAGATGAAGGCCTATTACGACACCATTCCGAAAGAGCTCGAAGAGGCGGCCTTACTTGATGGCTGTTCGCGCTGGATGACGTTCTATAAAATTATTCTCCCGATCTCTTCACCGGCGCTGGTGATTACCGCCCTCTTTAGCTTTATGACAAGCTGGAGCGAATATGTGATTGCGGCGGTCGTGCTTCAAGATCCAGAACTTTATACCTTGCCGTTGGGGCTTAAATCCTTCCAGGCAAGTCTTGCGACCCAATGGGGTCTTTATGCCGCCGGCGCTTTGATTGTGAGCGTTCCGGTTTTAATTTTATTTATCAGCATCTCCCGATATTTGGTTTCAGGGCTCACCATGGGAAGCGTAAAGGGTTAGTATGGCACATATTGAATTTGCAAAAATCGCAAAAAGCTTCGGCAGTAATGAGATTCTTAAGGGAATTGACCTTGAAATCACCTCCGGGGAGTTCCTGGTGCTCGTCGGTCCTTCGGGCTGCGGAAAATCCACTTTACTCAGAACGCTTGCGGGGCTTGAAAATCCAGACTCCGGCGAAATCCGGGTCGATGGCAAGTCTATCAATAAGCAAGAACCTCAGAACCGTGATCTTTCGATGGTTTTTCAGAGCTATGCACTTTATCCGCACATGAATGTCGCTGAGAACATGGGATTTTCCATGCGCCTTCAGAAAAAACCAAAAGCTGAAATCGAAAAACGTGTGACTGAGATCGCTCAGCTTTTGCAAATTGACCACTTACTGGATCGTAAGCCTAAGGAACTCTCTGGCGGTCAGCGCCAACGCGTAGCTTTGGGACGCGCACTGACTCGTCAGACTTCGATTGTACTTTTTGACGAGCCTTTATCGAATCTGGATGCTCATCTTCGCAGCCAAATGCGTGTTGAGATCAAACGCATTCACCAGAAAATTAAAAGCACAATGATCTATGTGACACACGATCAGATGGAAGCCACCACCATGGGCGACCGCATTGCGGTGTTGAAGGATGGCCGTGTCGAGCAAATCGGCACGCCGACTGAGATCTATCACCAGCCAAAGAATCTTTTTGTGGCAAGATTTATCGGCTCACCAGAAATGAATTTCATGGAAGGTGACGTTGTTCGTCGCCTCCCATGGCCCGAGGCGCAAAAACCAGAGCAGATTTTAGGTGTTCGCCCCGAGGCCTTTAAGATCTCTACGGGCCCCCTCGAAAGCGGCGAATTGGAGCTAGGAAGCTTCCAAATCGAGCTTTCAGAAAACCTTGGTGGTCAAACGATGCTTCATGGTTCTCTAGAGGGGCAGAACGTGAAAATTTTAGTCGACTCTTCTATGAGTTTTAAACCCAATGAGAAACTTAAATTAAAGATCGACCTGACAAAGGCCCACGTCTTTGATAAGAAAACAGGACTGAATCAAAGACTTTAAGAAAATACCTAGAGGGGAGGGTTTCATGAAGTTCTTATTTTGCTGTTTTACGATCCTCCTGACTTCACTTCAGGTTTCAGCGGCGCCTCGTACTGTCTTTTTGCAAATGTTTGAATGGCCTTGGAACGACATCGCTCAAGAATGCGAAACCTACTTAGGGCCCGCCGGTTTTTCTGCGGTTCAGGTCTCCCCGCCACACGAAAATATTATTTGGCAAAACAACCCTTGGTGGGAGCGCTACCAGGTTGCAAGTTATAAAATTGAATCCCGCAGTGGTAACGAAAAAGAGTTTGCCAGCATGGTTCGCCGTTGTAAGGCCGCTGGCGTTGATATCTACGTCGATGCGGTGATCAATCACATGACTGGCATTCCTAGTGGCACGGGCATCGCGGGGTCTAAGTTTGATCACTACAACTATCCTGGCCTTTTCAGCTATCAGGACTTTCATCATTGCGGCAGAAATGGCAACGACGACATCGTTAATTTTGATGACCGCTATGAATTGCAATTCTGCGAACTCGTGGATCTTGCGGATCTTGCGACGGAGTCCGATTACGTGCGCGGAAAAATTGCCGAGTACTTAAATCACTTGCTAGATCTTGGCGTTGCCGGGTTCCGTATTGATGCCGCAAAACATATTCCAGCTTCTGATCTTCAGGCGATCTTCTCGCGCTTAAAGAAGAATCCTTACATTTACTCGGAGATCATCTACAGCCCGACGGGTCCTATTCAGTTTAATGAATACACGCCGTTTGGCGATGTCATGGCGTATGCCTACGGCGAGACCATCGCCAACGGCATTCGTTCCCGGAATATGGACACTCTTCGCCATGCCGCTGATGGCTTTCCTGCAAGTGACAAGTCGGTTGTGTTCTTAACCAATCACGATCTTGAACGTGGCAATAGCGTTTTAAGTTATAACGGCTCTGAAAGAAACCTCTACAAGCTTGCTCAGGTCTTTTTGTTGTCTTGGCCTTATGGCTATCCTCACCTCTATACCGGTTACACCTTTAACGATCGCGAGGCCGGGCCGCCTTTGGATCAGAATCTGCACACGAAGTCTGTATTTAACAGTCAGGGCGAATGTCGCGCTCCTTGGACGTGCGAGCACCGTGAGCGCGAAGTGGCGGCGATGGTTCACTTCCGTAACCAAACGGATCGTTCGTTCATCGTTTACAACTGGTGGAGTAACGGCCGCGATGTTCTCGCGTTTAGCCGTGGCAACCAGGGCTTTGTCGCCATTAACTTTGGCAATCAAAACTACACTGCAGATTTCAGTTCGGCTCTTCCTGATGGAACCTATTGCAACGTCTTGGTTGAAAACTACAATATCCGCTCACGCTCTTGCACTGAGGGTTATCAAGTCACCAACGGGCGCGTGCGGATCAGCTTACCTCCACAAACTGCCGTCGTATTGCTTGAAAAAACCGACGTGCGTATAGGTAAAAATAAATGAAGAAGATGACATATACGATCGGCCTGGATCTCGGCGGTACGAAGCTTGCTGCTGCTTTATTAAACCAAAAAGGCGAAATGCTGGATTTTATCAAAGTGCCGGTTGATATGAAGCGCGAAGGTTCTGCGGCGAAGACGCAAAAACGCGTGATCGAACTCATGGCAGATATCTGCGTTGATTTTAAAAACCGCTTCCCGCGGGAAACATCCGGAGCTTCTTTTCGAGGCGTCGGCCTTGCAAGTGCGGGCCCTCTGAACACCGAAGAAGGAAAGCTCGTTCATCCGGTGAACTATCCAGGTTGGAAAGTCGTTCCTATTCGTGATCTTTTAAAAAAAGAACTCCAAGCACGCAAATTTAAGACTTCCGTTTTCTTCCAGCATGATGCCACAGCGGCCGCTCTTGCTGAAGGCTGGGTTGGCGGCGCCAAAGGCATGTCGTCGTTTGCGGTCGTCACCATCGGTACCGGTGTCGGCACGGGCCTTATCTTTAACGGTCGCCCAGGGCAAAGTCGCGGCATGGGTTCGGAGTACGGTCATATTGTTATTGATATTCAGAAACTGATGGCCCACCCGAACCAGATTCACCACTGCACAGTTGAAGGAATTGCTTCGGGCACGGCTCTTCTTCGCCGCGCTAAAGACATGGGTTTTCAAGGAAAGTCCGTCGAAGAACTTGTGATGGCAAAAGATGAGAAGTACCAAGTTCTTTACAAGGACATGGCTTGGGCTCTTGCGAGTCTGTGCTACAATCTTTCAATTGGTTACAACCTCGAGAATATTTTCTTAAGCGGTGGGTTGATTAAAATCCGCGATCTATACCTTAAAGACTTAAAAGCTCATTACAAAAATCTGATCCGTCAGGTGAATCCGGCTTTTGAATGCAAGATTGAAGTTGCTAAGACTAAAAACCATGCCGGCGTCCTCGGTGCGGGCTATTTACCATATTTAGGCGCTTAACGGCGCTTCCAGATGCTAGAATAGGCTTCGCGGAAGCTCACCTTGCTTTCAATGTCTTCACTGGACGAGCGATCCAGAAACTCTTTGGTGATCGCGATCGGCTTTGTCACGAAGCCGCTTTCTTTTTTACCGGCAAAAGCACGATTTAACTCATCCGCCAGCTGCCAGCCTTGCGCAAGTAGCGGCTCAGCCACTGTGACGGCCTGCTGTGAGCCTCCGCCCTTAATACGGCCTATAGCGACGCGTGAGCCATCTCCGGCCGCGATATTCGTAATGTCATTGCGGCCAATTTCTTTCAGCGGAAAATTCATATTATCAAAATAAATATCATTGACAGCCACCGTGTGAGTCCAGGCCTTGCCGAATTGACGATTCAGCCTTACCACGAGCTCAGGAATGCGAAGTTGCGCGCTATTAATCGAGATGTTCTCAACGGAAAGCACGTGGCAGGTCTTACATTTTTTAAGCGTTTCTGTGATTTGCCGAACCTTTTCGTTGGCAATGACGAACTGATTGTCTGAGATGATGACGATGCCTGGTGGTTTGCTACCGACAGTCTGAACAGATTCCGCCGCGAGCTTTGCCACTTCTGAGAGATCCGTTGTGATATTCGCAAAAAGATACTTTGTATGCCCTGGATGCGTGCCTGCGTGCCAGCCAACCAGGAAAGGATGCTTTGAAGGAATCATATCCTCCATCTCCGCGTCAGGCTGAAAGCCACCAAGGACAATGCCGTCGACTCTTGCACGGAGGGATGTCTTTAGGATTTTGTGGAGCTCATTGATGTCCCCGCCACCGTCTTTGACTTCGACTTCCCAGCAAAGTTCGCGAATGGCTTCCATGAAGCCACTTTTTACGCCGAGGACTCCGCCGTTTCTAAGATCGCTTGCAATAAAAATGATTTTCTTGCCGGTTTGGGCTTTCGGACCTGAATGCGGGCCGTCCCACGAATAGGCTTGAAGAGCGAAAAGACAGCCAAGAATCACCATTAGAAACTTTGACCTGCCCATGAATATCCGCCTTCCTCGAAATAGGCTAAGCAGATTATTTGAAAATATCAAATTTCTTTACGGAAAGAAGATGTTTGGTCCAGTGAACAAACAAAGTTTATAAAAGCTCCGTGTCCGTGTACTCAAGTAAAAGCTCCGCATCATTGGGAACACGTCCTTGAGCTAAGTCCTCGATGACATCACGTACAATGAAGGTGTCCATAACGAAAGCTTTAGTGTTAAAAAGGACGCCGCCGATGTTTTTACGCTGCCAAGGTGACCAGAATTCTGGATAGCACTTAAGCTTCTCGGCAATCGTTTCAGCAAACTCGCCGACCGTGATCCCCTCTTTTGCCGCCGTCACTTTGATGAGTTTTTCTTGAGCGGGACTGAGCTTTTCGCAGTAGAGAGTGAGGTTCTTTTTCTCTTCTCGGCGTTCTTTGTTGGTCTCTGTCAGGCGATGATTAACTTGGGCAATGTAAGCCGCAGAAAACTCAGCCGCCGTGAGCGCATGAGCTTGGTTCATCATGAACAGTGTCGCGAGTGCAAAGAGAGTCTTTTTCATAGCAAGAGTCCTTTTCCTAAAAAAGGCATCTTATGCGATTTGGCTGCAGAAATCCAAACCCGCCCCGGGAGCGTGAAGAAATGGCAGGAGTGTCTAAGGGTTGGACGGCTTCCCGCTACTTAATGCACTTGGCGTTTAACGTGGAAGCATTCAATGTACACTTCCCACCATTAGTAAGATCGAACTTCCAGCCATGCTTGGGGCAGACCCAATAGCGATCATCTTCACTCCAGCCGGCGGAAAGATCTGCGTTTTGGTGAGGGCAATAATGGGCTATTTCATATGTTTTCCCACCGACATCGACCTTCAGCCTAGCCATATTCTTTTGCATACTTTCCCATTTCGCACAGAAAGCTGGAAGATCCTGACTATCCACAAAAACGAAAGCATTTAATAATGTTTTATATTCATCGGGCTGACGATCAATTTGGACTCTAAATGTGAGTGAGAAGTCCTCCCAGTTCATTTTACGATCCAACAATCGACGTATCTGTCGGGGCTGAGCAAGCACACGATAATATGGCGGGTTTAATAAATAGGTCTCTACAAGATCCACACTGCCCTTTTGAAAATCGACTCTTACTATTTTTTCAGAGAAATCAATGAGACCAAAATAAAAAGGTAAATTCAGATCGGCACGCATCGGAAAAAGATCTAGCTTTGCCTGCAATTCTTTCTGTAAATCAATGAGAGTCCTAAGCAAATCTACTTTTTCATTTTCTACCTTCATTGCAGCAAAGTCATTCACATAGTCATTGGAATACTTCGCAAGGTATTCACGGACACTACTCTCTTGAGCACGATCTACACTGCGATCTTCAAGTATCGCACCAGAGGAAATATTCAAAACATCGCCCGGCTGCAGCCCTATCCAACGTGGACAATTCTCACGAAGCTCCGAGGTAAGGTAGTCCTTAAAAACTTCACTTCTTGGAAAAATATTTTCCTCTTCAAAATTGAGATGAAAAAGATCCGGGTCCAAAAAACAAGCTGGCCCAGCAGAAGGGATATAAATCTTTGGATTTAATATCTGAATCGCACGCATCAGCGTCTTAAATTTACTATGCTTTTTATTTCGCGAGATCTCTCGATAACGCTCTACTGTATATTGATAGCATGTGGGGTGCCAAGTAGCCCCTGAAAACTGTGCCGTGAATACGTCGATTGAACCATACTCACGCAGTATTTCCGGAAGTTTATCGTATATTTTGCAGTCGTTTAAATTGAGAAAAGTTTCTTTACCAGATGACACAAGGATAGCGGAATCCCGATCGAGCTCGGCATCTTCAACATAGATGCGAATACTTCCATTCTGAAGGGAGTAAGTCCCCCCATCTGTAACTTCCGTGATTTTTTCAAAACCTAGGTTACCGAGATCATCTCGAAGGCTTTTTCTCCGAAACTTTGGTATTAGAACTTCAATATTCTCTTTTTTTAGCCTTCTGAGAAATTCAGGATCATAGTGATCTTTATGCTCGTGACTAATATAGAGATAGATAGGTTTCTTCGCATTGAAGACTTTATCTTGCAACCAAGAAGCCATGTGATGATTTCGAGGGTACTGAAACCAGGCCATATCATAAGCGCCTGAGCTTGAGACCCAGGGATCCATTATGACTAACCAATCCGCTGACTCTGCTAAAAAACCCGAGTGTCCAAGCGATCTAATTTCCATAATTCATATATTATATAGCTCTTTTCGTTTGTCACGGGCAGGACGTCTGGCTGGACCACTGAATACGAACCTAAGGAAGCATCAGAACGACGTAGGCATTGTTTTCGGCGATGACCTTAATCCAAGGCTGCTTTACCAGCTCTTTGAGCCAAGAGGTTAACTTACCGCACGCCGGATTGCCTAAAAGAATAAGCTTGTTAACGATGATAACTTCATAGCGATGCATTTTCATATAGTTATAAAGCATCTCTGAGTTTGTCATGAGTGGTGTCGCCTCAAAAGCCGTAGACTCACCTTCGCACCCCAAACGACCCAAAAATGGCTCTTTAGAGAATTTTTCCTGAACTTCTTTGTTATAATTCGTGTACGCCAAATATCCCGAAGTGATTTTCTTATTATGAAAAATCTGCTGAAAATTTTGAGATGGATCTTGAGCCCATGCTGTCGGAACTTGAACTACGATGGTTTCGTTTGGCATATTTCGAACTTGCTCAAGAGCAGCCATCGGAAAAACCTCGAGGTACTTGAGAGTTGGAAAAAACCACATCTGATTCAATAATGGTCCCGTAAAAATTGCCCAAGCTACCAATATCCAAGAAAAACATTTTTTCCACTTTCCTTCTTTAGATTGCTCTAAGAACAGAAAGACCGAAAAAATAAGACACATGTTAGTGACTAACAAAAGGCGCCCTGGTGTTCTGGTAATTCTGAACGGAAATGAATGCAAAAGTTCTGAATTAAAATCAAGATACGCTAGAACTTCATTATTAAAACGAAGTTCAGGCCCCAATGAGATGATAAAGTAAAATATCGAAACACCCAACAGACAGACACGAAAAGAGTCTTTCCAGAACTGTCGTTTGCACAAAGAAAAAATAAAAATAATTAAGATTAATGGATCAAAATAGTTCTGTCTTTCGAGCGATAGCTTTGGAAGATCACTCCACCACTGGTACAATAAACTTGTATCAAAAGGAATTAATGGACTTAACAAATCTAAATTGTATGCCCTTCTGTCAGAATCAACCAAGACAGGGCCATTTTTCAAAGAATAGGCAATCATCGGCCACCAGAAGACTAAGAAAATTCCAAGCGAAACCGCAACGCCGGCTGTAAGATACAGAAGTATTTTCCTATTGAGTTTGCTTCTTTGCTCCCACAATTTATAAATAACAAGAATAAGTGCAAAGATGCTTAACATTGGAATATTATGAAAAGTTCCTACAAAACTTAGACCTAGAAGGACGCCACCGACTAAGATAGTTCTAAAACGGCTTATGTCTAAATTTAGAGCTGCATACAGAATGAATTGAATGCCCCAGATCGAAGAAAGCAATGTCATATGTTGATGGGTTCTCGCAACATAAAACCCACACCACCAGACAAACAGAATGTATGCAAGCTGCCTCACCGGCGACTTTATGAAGACCGTTGCAACAAGCCATGCCCCCAGCAGGATGAGCCATATTTGAAACAACGTGAATAAATGAAACTGAAGAATCGTTCCTGCTTTGCCAAAGGCGCAAGTCAGCGCAAAAGGAAACGGGCTATCATATGTTCCTGACATGTCAGCACCGAAAGGCGCTAAAAACTGATCTGAATGAAAGTTTCCGGTAAGAACATGGCCACAATACCACTGAGCTATTGTCGCGTGAGAAGTGGGATCACCGTATCCACCCGCTACATTTTCCTTCCAGTTCCAGAGAGGAAATGTATGAATAAAACCCGCAAGCAAAACTACAAATAGAACGACAACACTCTTATTGGGGGTTTTCATGGATTCAAAATTAGCCGTTCGCGACTGACTTCATATTGGTTTGTAAAATAACTTGCCTTGCAAGAGCTAAAATATGAGGTTCCAAATTGCGCTCACAGCAGTCTTGAATAACGTTATCTACCCAAGAAATCAGCGGAAGCGTTTTATCGCCGCAGGCACATATTCTATGGCTCAAGTCCGCAGGAACACCGGTAACAAGACAGAAAGGCGGAATATCTTTAGTCACAATAGCACCTGCCCCAACCATCGCAAATGAGCCGATTCGAACGCCACAACGGATAATCGCGCCAGCACCGATGGAACAGCAATCTTCTAGAACAGTTGGAACTACTTCCCAGCTTTTACGGCCGATGCGAGGATGTTGATCATTGGTAAAAACAACCGCGGGTCCTACAAAACACCACCGAGAGATCTCAACACCGTTATAAATATTCACGCTATTTTGGATCCTAGAGCCTTCACCGATGGAGACATTAGCATCGACATAGACGTCCTTCGCAATAGACACGTGACTTCCAATTGATGCCCCTTTTCGTACATGCGAAAAATGCCAAACCTTAGTATCTTCACCAATGTTTGCTCCAGGCTCTACAATGGCTGTCGGATGCACGAAAGAACTCATAGGTCCTCCTTGGTACCCACATTATCTCATAATCATCTCTAAAAAGAGAGGTCTAGAATAGACCTTTCAAGACCTAAGACCTCAAGAACCCAGTTTGACCTAGTACATTTGCCTCTGTAGCCTAAGTGAAAAGGGGGCTTCTTGATATATCTAGCAATAGTTTTGCTCTTGGTTGTTCCAATTTTACGCTTCGGTTATCACTTTGGAGACCTCGACCACGTGATTCTTAGTCTTCGTGGTATTGCTAATGCAAACCCATCCGCCTTCGTGAATGACTGGTTCGTACATCAAGCACCTCAACCCCACTGGCACTTTGATTTATTCACACAGTGGGGCGAATCCCTCGGGTTACTTCGTGAATTTTATTTCGCCTATTGGCTTGCAACAATGGCCGTGTTTTTGGTAGCCGTTTTTCGAATCTGCCGACATTTAGGAATAGAAAAATTTCTCCCCCTAGCTATTTTACTGCTAGTCTTGGAGCCACTACACCTTCTCGGTACGATTCCTTTGGTTGGATCTTGGGCACTTCCTCATTTTCTCGGGGGTGCGCTAGGACTACTTGCTTGCAGTCTCTGGCTTGAAAAAAAGAATATCTGGCTCTGGATCATAGTACCATTAACAAGTTTGATTCATACTCAGCACGGCGCCTTGGTATCTCTAATCATTATCATTGGCAGCCTTCCTCAATTCAAAGATCGCTACTCTACAATCCTCTTAGGAATGCTGAATCTAGTAATCGTATTTGTCGCAGCTAAAATGCGTGGCCTTACTGAAGATGGCGGAATTTTTGTCCAAATGTGCCGAGACTACATCCAAGGGCATTGTTTTGCCCCTGCTTGGCCTTCTGAACTTTTCATTCCAATGATTCCACTAGGAGTGGCTTTAATAATTTTTGGCGTTAGATTTTGGAAAAAGCCAAGCGATTCACTTGCAGCCATAATCCTTGTTTCTTCCTCCATCGCTTTTTTCGGAACACTTGCAGATTACTTAGATATTCCATTTTTCGCAGACCTTTACAGAAGATATTTCATGCACAGAATGACCGGGTATGCGATGTGTTTTTCGCTGATCGGATTTATTCAAGTTTTCCTAACAAGAGAGGAAAACAAATTACAGGTTTGGGCATTTAGATCCTTTATGGCCATTGCCTTAATCGGAATATTTGTAGCGCCATCATCCGTTTTCAGAGAAGAAACCGGCCTCATGGACTCTGCAAAGACAATCCCTATGATGGAAGATATAGGACAAAAACTGAGAATACTTATCCCTTCAGGGGAAACCATTGTCGCTGATCCTCTGATTGTTTGGCTTCGTCATGCCTCTAGAAGAGCCGTGATTACTGATATAAAGGCCCTTCCCTACCAAGCTGACACATTTAAGGAATGGAAATTACGCTTTGACGATTTAGGTGGATACGATTTTAAAAAACTCCCATACGAGAGTCTTCTACAGGTCATGAAAAAATATAACTCTCACTTCGTACTGTTAAGTATGAATGATCCAAAATACCCAAAAGCGGTACAATTAATGAAGCCCCTTATGCAAATTGGAAATGAAATGGTCGTTTTCACTCTCGAAGAGAAAGCCTTATCGCAGAACTAAAGGCGCTGCCAAAACTGAACAACTTGACGTAAGCTCTTATAACCATCTTTAAGAATAGATATTTTTGAATTTCTAATTTCGGGTCTGAGGTCCACCGGCATCTCAGACACTCGCCCTTTTCTTTCGCAGAAATAAACTATTTCAACAGTCACAAAATAGTCATCAGAATGAAGCTTTTCGACAACTGAAACCTGATCACCCCTCAGAAAAAGGGTTCCTTGAGTATCTTTGGTTCTAATTTTCAGTACAATCAATCGAGTGAGTTCAAAGATCATCGACCCCAAACGGCGCTTCCAATTTCTTTGAACCTTAGATTTCGGGTGACGTTTACTGCCAATAAAAAGAAGATTCTCTTTCCATGCGTCCTGCCCTAACCCAATAAAAGATTCAAGATCACTAAATCCAAATGGCAAATCCGATGCGGTTAACACAACCCAGCTGTCGCTGCCAATATTCATCTTTTGGAGTTCGCTCAGACCCCGTCTATAAGCAACTCCCATCCCTTTCTCACTGTTGTGAAAACTTTTAACCCACGAATATTTTTTCGAGAGGTCTTGAGCAATTTCCCATGTCTTATCACCACTGCCATTCACAAGCAAAAAAACTTCGGACCCTGGATATCTTTGAACCAATAACTCAAGCTCGCGGACGGTTTCTTCCAAAACCAATTCTTCATTGTAAGCAGCAATCAGATAGTAAAACTTCATTAAGGTTCCATAAGAAATCGAGTTGATTACTTTTATTCTTTATGGAATTGAAGAAAAAAACAAGATTATTGCTATTCACTCGTTTTCCTAAACACCTCTTCAAGACTGAATCAGCCGTTGGAATATCAGGATTGTTCGATAACTAGACTAGCTACTAAAAAAGAGGGAGCACACAGCTCCCTCTTTCATTTTCAATTCAAATTCACGAACTAGTGCCCGCGTTGGGTGCCGTCGGCTTGGCAGGCGATGCCGCAGCGGTGGAAGCCGCCCTTGAAGCAGTATTTTGCGACGGCGTCGTAGCCGATGGGGCATTCACGGCCTTCAACACAATAGCCGTTGGCAGGTGTTGGACCTTCTTTATTGCCTGGACATGGCTCCGCAAAACCGCCTCTGCCTGGACCGAGGGGCTCAAGAACATAAGCTGTCTCTGCTGCGAAAGCGCTGCCTGCAAAAGCTAACATCAATGTTGTGATGATAAATTTTTTCATAGGACTCTCCTCCTTGTTGTTGGTTTTCATGTAGTTCTGGTTTTAAAACTCAGAAAAACCAACATCATGTGAAGAATCGATGACGTGACGGCTGACAGACGGCATGTTGCCGCCAGAAACAACAGAAACAAGATTGTGACGAAAACTTATACTTGGCCTTTGAGCTTCTTTTGCAAGTGAGTCTGATGAATCACTTTCTTCAAAGCAAGGAATGCTGGCTTGTTGTAAGGCTGCCCCATCGTATTTTCGATGTAAGCAATCGCCTCTTCCGGAGTGCGCTGAGTTCCCTCTTTCCCAGCCTCGTACATCAAATCTACAAAGCAATCCGCCACCGCAACGATTCGCGCGAGAGGATTGATTTTGATATCACGAATACGACGAGGAAAACCAAGACCCAAAGCATTTTCGTGATGTTCCAGCACGATCGCTAAAACATCCGAAGGGATTTCTTTAATATCGCGAAGAATCTCAACTCCACGCAAAGTGTGAGACTCGTAGTAAGTCACTTCAGCCTCTGTCCATTGCAAGCGAGGCTTTGAAAGAATTTCCGCTGGGATTTCCTTTAGACCAATATCATGCAAGTACGCACCCATCACGACCTTCTCCAGCGTGCTCTTCATCGTGATATCCATCTGCTCACAAATGAGCAGCGCCACCACAGAGGTCGCCAAAGAATGGCTGACAAGATCCCCAGGAAGCTTACTAAAAACATCCAAGAATTTATCAAAGTCTTTAATCTGAGCCACGGTCTCTTGCACAAATCCCACGATCTGTTTGCAGCGGTCATAGGATCCCACATACAGATCTTTCTTCGTAAGCTCCGAGATCGTCGACTCTGCAACCCCTTTCAGCAGGTTCATTTTCAAGTTCATGCTCACGCCATCATTCTTCAGCGTCTTTTCAATCAAAGAGACGTTGAAACTCACAACATTGGCGTAATCCTCTTCGCGCACGAAAAGGTCGACATTTTTATCTTGCATGAGATGCAGACTTGAAAGATTCCCGGTGTCAGCTTTTTTACCGACTAGGATAAATTGCCCTGAGGGCAACCGAGTAAATACTTCAGAAGGCAAAGGCAGGCCGTCAGTAAATAGCTCTTTACTAACGCGAATCATCTTATGTTCAGGAATACTCACGCCTTTACTCATAAATGACTTATCGGTGAGTCTTGAGTTTTGCTTCATTTTATTTTGCGAACATGAGCCTCCTTTCGCGCTCTATCTCAAAACGAGACTCCATAAACTCGACTCTCATCTAGCCCTGTTCCCCTGATTTCTTCACGAGCCCTGTCACAAACCCCAAAGCCGCTCCCTATAAGTCTTTGAAGGAGTTCTTGTATGCGGTTGTGGTCCTTATCAGCTCTATTCCTGATTTTTAGCTTCGAAGCCCATGCTCACCCTGTGGCTTACAAAGATGCCTTTGGCGTCATGTCGTATAATAGCCAAGAGGCCAATGAGCTGATGCTCACCTATTCCTTCACCCCGCATGTGGCGGCGGCTATGACCTATCTGCGCGAGGCAAAATCCGAGTTCTACATTCCTCGGGCTAACTTTCTGCTTCAGCGCTGGAACAATGAAGGATCTCAAGGAAATATCTACCTCAGCGGCGGCTACGGAGCCGAGAAATACAACTCGAAAAATTATGATACGGCACTCGCTGAACTCATTGCCGACTGGGAAAGCCGGCAATATTTGGTGGCCGTTGAAGAGCAATACTTCCACCGAAGTAATAAAGACAATCCCCTGCTCAGCAAAGAAGACTTTAGCAAATCAAAACTGCGTTTGGGTTTCGCCCCTTTCTTGGCGGACTATAATGACCTCAATGTTTGGTACATCGCCGAGTTCAGCAGCAATAACGAAAACCCACAGATTCAAACGACCCAGTACTTTCGCTTTTACATGAAGAATGTTCTTTGGGAAGTGGGCGCTGGCTTTGACGGCAGCCTTGCATTTAACTTTATGCTTCACCTCTAACTAGGAGATTTTATGAGATATATTTTATTTGCCTTAAGTCTTTCTTTAACTTCTGCAGCCTTTGCAA
Organism: Bdellovibrionales bacterium; assembly: GCA_018266295.1. Classification (NCBI taxonomy): domain Bacteria; kingdom Pseudomonadati; phylum Bdellovibrionota; class Bdellovibrionia; order Bdellovibrionales; species Bdellovibrionales bacterium. Next base: position 57,764 of record JAFEAQ010000010.1, read on the forward strand.
GTGAAGTTAAAGTAGGTGTTAAAGGAATGGTTTGTGCGTTTTGCGCGCAGGGAATTGAAAAGAAATTCAAAGCGCAAGAGGAAGTAGATTCCATCAACGTGAGTTTAGAAAACAAATTCATCACTATTAAATACAAAGATGGAAAAACCCTCCCCCAAGAAAAGATCACTCAACTCTTGAAAGACTCCGGCTACGAAGCCGTGTTTGAAAAGTAGTTATGACAAAGATCAAAGACTCGTTCTTAAACTACATCACGCTGTTTGGCTCGATGAGCACGCTGATCTGCTGCGCCCTTCCCTCACTGCTTGTGAGCCTCGGGATGGGTGCCGTGATGGCAGGCCTTGCGAGCAATGTTCCGGGGCTGATTTGGATTTCCGAGCACAAGCCAGGGGTCTTCCTATTCGCAGCCACCATGCTCGCCGTGAACGGACTTCTGCTGTGGCGGAATCGCAATGCCCCCTGCCCGATCGACCCAGCCCTGCGCGAAGCTTGCATTTCGGGTCGAAAATTCAGTGCACGGATCTACTTCCTAAGCCTCGCTGTTTTTGCTACCGGGTTTTTCTTCGCCTACATCGCCCCATCAATATAAAAAAACCCGCCTTTTTCAAGACGGGTTTCGATTTAAATTGCGCGCAATATTAACTAATCTTACGAATTCAAGACTAGTCGTACTTAGCAGCTGTGTAGGAAACCTTCACGCGGCTGCCGCTCGGCTGAGAGCTCCAGTTGATTTTTGAGCCCAAGATAATAGCATTTCTCTTAGGATCGAAAGACCAACCTGTCTCGAAGTTCTCTGGCAATTCCGCATTTCCGTAGAACACGTGAATGCTATCAAGCGCCGGAGCACGATCAAGGTAAATGATATTTCCGACTTTATCCACGATGTCTTTGGCCATATTCGCCAAACGAGTCCCGTAATCTGGATCGCAAATATTCATGACGTTGTTCTTATTGTTTTGAACCATCCCCAAGAAGCTTTCAATTCTCAGCGGAGTTCTCATGTCGTCACGATCACAGTTCATCGTATCGTTGGTTGGAACGATCACCCCGTAAGCCAAGATCTTGCTGGCATTACCTTGTTTCAGGTTCAGCAAGAAATTGTAAAGGCTTTGCGGAGAAGCGTTGTCACTTTGATCTTCAGCATCCGTCAGGAAGATCACTACCAAAGAAGCATCTTGACGATAGAAACCGTTGTTCCAGCCAGTCAAATTTGGCGGAGTCAAAGCTGTTACTACAGGATCAAAACTTGCCTCCACCGCAGAACCATCCGTCCCCACAAGGAAATTGCTTGCAAGAATGCTGTCTGCATTTGGAGTGTTCTTATTTACAACACGCGTATTACCAACGAGCTGACCACAGCAAGGCTTACGAGCGCCCCAGCTGCTTCCAGTCATATCCGTCGTTACGATACCGATATTGTAATCAAGAACTGAAGACTTCGTGAAAGTCGAAGTAAACTTTGTCACGTTCGTTGACAAGTTTCTTTGATGCGTCTGCATACTTCCCGAGTTATCGACAACGAAAAGAATATCCACTTTCGGGTCAAAAACCTGAGTATTGTCCTGAATCACTTTTTCTTCTGGCGCCACAGGCGTCAGGTAACCTTTTGGAGTATCTGGAGAGCAAGATGTCGCAACAACTGCCAACAAACCCGCTCCTAGAAGATATCTTAATTCCATGTTTCCCCTCTTTTACTGCATCTTCGGCAGCGACTATCTCTTAACAGTACAAGCTTTTTTAACGTCGACGCGATAGTTACTGAGTTCGTCGAACCAAACTTCTTCTTCGGCTGGGAACTTCATAGCATCCGCTGTGCCTTTATAGCCAGTAACGCCTTTTTTCTCGTCATTGCCTTTGGCATTCTTAGCGATCTTTTCAGCCAAAGAAACTTGCTGAATCACTTCCGCTTCTACGATGTGAAGCTTACGAAGGATTTCTTTTGTTTCTGTGACTTCTTCTTTCGCCAATTCTTTTACGCGAGAATATGCAGACGTTTTCGCCATTTGCGCACGTTGCATCGTATTTTGCTTCAATTTCTCGAAGCTGCCTTGAAGACCTGTTAACGCCAAAGACTTCGCATAGAGTTTCTCAGCCACTTGAGCTTCGTCTTCGAGGTGTTTTTGCGCTTGAGCAAACTGATAAAGTCTTTCGTCATGAGCTAAACGACGCGGAAGAACCTGAGCCGTCTTGCCAAGATCTTGAACTTCAATCTTCTTACCTTTCAAGAGCGCAATGGCCTTATCAACTTCAGGAGTTGCAGGTGTTACCACCATTGCTTCCAAAGTCTTTGTTCTTTCTTTGAAACGTTTTGGGAAGACTTGAAGTGTTTCAGTCACACCTGAGTAATCACAAACTTTCAATTGAGACAAAGAACGAACGAAGTAAGCTTCAGGGCTCACTTGATAGTTCAAGTTGTTTGTCACCAAAGACTGACTCACTGCCATGGCATTATTTGGCTCACCTTTACGAATGTAAGCCCAACCCATTTCTTCTTGCGCTTCAGTCCAGTAATCAGAATTTTTAGCAACTTTCTCGTAGTACTTCACAGAGGCATCAAAGTAACCGTTCTGGAAGAGCAAACGAGCTGCTGTAATCTGCATAAGGTCTTTGCTTACAGGAGCATAGGTCGACTTCATGAGGTTTGCTAAAAGTTTCGCCGCTTGATCCGCTTGATCATTCAATGAGTAAGCGATCACAAGCTGCCAATCGATCTGAGCTTTTTCTTTGCTGTTTGCAGGCGCTTGAGCAGAAAGCTTTTTCAATTGATCTACGTTTTTAGTTGTCGCCATCGCTTCAACGGTCTTCACACGAAGTTCCATTGGCTCGCCGAAAACAACTTCCCAAGCCGGTTGCCACTGAACTTGAGCTAAATCCCAAGCAAAGTGATCGACAGGAGCAATCTTCTGCCATTCTTCGCGAAGAGTGGTATTGATCTCTTTTGGATTTGACGCCATGAAAAGAGTCTGAATACCCGTCACTGGAAGACCGGCTTGGAACTGCACATAACCCATCAAAGCGCGACCGTTTGATGATTTTTGGAAAGCAGTTCCTTCAAACGCGTTCGGGAATTGCAAAACAGCTTTATCCCATTCACCGTTTTCCAAATATCTGAGGAAAATACTTTGCTCAGAATTTGCCGTACCGATGGCTTTCTTCATCGATTGAGCCAAAGGCGTCGTTCTCGCAGCAATTGCAGGAGCCGTTTTAGCCGCCTTTGTCGCCTGGGAACCCTGATCCAAGATGCTTTCCAAGTCATCCGCGGCATGAGCCACATGGACGAGGGATACTGAGATCCCTAGAACTGCTAAGTGTTTTAATTTCATAGCAACCATCCCATTTGTACTGAAGCTACTGCGAGATCCATTTTCTTTTCAGTATCAAAATACTTCGCAGTGTAATTTTGGTAGCGCATTTCAACACGCGTAGAGAAGTGTTGGTTTACCCAGAAACCAAGACCCGCACCACCTGTCATGCTTGGTGCAGAACCAGAGTACAATTGTACCTGGCCGTAACCGCCGACGAGGTAGAAGTCAAAGTGAGCAATCCCTTTATCAAAAAGGTTCAGCTTACCGTAGATTGGTGAGTAGTTCACCAAAGCCATCATTTCAGACTTTTGGTAATCCATTTCTGGAAAAGCCTGAGTCGGGTTCGCTGGATTCTTTTGATATTCAGCATAAGCCTTATCAACCATCGCTTCACCTTCCGGAGTCAGATTGTTAAAGCTGTAGTTGTACTTTGCACCAATCGCCCAACGAGGGTTGAAGTGGAACATAGCATTGAGGCCGAGACTTTTTGTACGTGAGTAAGTATCACCACCGAAAGTTCCAGAGAACTCAGGCGCAATCTCAACACGTTTGTTCAAATCAACGGTTCTGTTTTGAACGATACTAACATTTTGTTCTGGCTCAAGAGCTTTCGCTTTTTCCAAGAAGATCTTGTTGCCGCCCAAAGAGTCAAATTCAGCATCAGTGCTTTCAGTTTTGTTTTCTGTCTTTGGAGCTTCGTTCGCAGCCATTGCAGAAACAGCGAAAATCATAGTCAACGCGAGGATAATGCTTTTCATTATTGACCTCCTTTAAGGGCCATCGGATTTACCGGAGGAGCTGAAGTCACATTCAAATCCAATTTAAAGTTATAAGTCTTAAAGCCAGTTGTATCTTGGCTGTCTTGGTTCTTACCCACCACTTGTGCCGTGATGGAGTAGGTGCCCGGAGTGACTGTGAAGTCCGGAGTCCAAGAGAACGTGCAGAACTGACGAGTCACGTTCACGCCGCTGCAGTTGATAGTGGCACCGTTTGGCACACCAGAGAACGTCGGCGCTGCTACGAACAGCTCATCTTTTGGATCGAAGATCATGAATTGGAATTCCTTCTTCACACCCATTGGAACTTCCAAAGGAGCAAACCAAGTGCTTTGCAAATCAGCCAATGACGTCACAACGTTGACTGTCACGTCTGTCGGCGCACTTGCTTGCTGGAAGCGAGAAATTGCCTTCAAAGTGAAGCCATAACGGTCACGTGACTTCGTGAGCTCGGCACCGCTCAAATCGATTTGCAAGTTGATATTGAACTCGTTGTTACCGAGGGACAAAATCTGAGTGATCGTCACGTACTGAGAAATATTACCGTAACCCACGATCGGAAGGATCAAAAGGTTCGGGTATGAATTCACACCGCTGCCCGCATCTTTATCGCGAACTTTTACGGTGATGTTCATCATGTCGCCTTCGCGCATGCTTGCAGAAGTCTTAGATACAGAGAAAACCTCCGGAGCATTCAGGACTTTGCCGATACGAAGGTCCACTTTGAAATCTGAAGTCAATACTTTGCCGTTTGGTTTATTACCAACAACACGCACTTTCAATGCACGAGACTCTTCCAAACCATTGTCACCGCTCACAGTGCCCAAAGCCGGAGTCCAAGAGAACTTGCCAGTGCTTGCATTGTAGCTAGCCCCAGGGAAGTCCGACATATTGTCGATGTAAATCACCGGAGAGTAGCCTGCTTCCAAGATACGTGCCGACATAGTGAACTCACCAGCAACACCTTCACGGAATTTATAGAAATCCACAGTGTCCAAACGAACCGCATTGCTGTCCGTTGGCTTTGGCGATTCCGGCAAAGTTGGCTTTTGTTGAGCATTTTTGAATGCTTCATCTTTGTCCGCCAAAGGATCCTGTTTCCAAGAGCCACATCCTGAAAGGGTGGCAACAACTAATAGTGCGCTTAAAATATATTGAGTGTTTTTCATATTAACCCTGACCTGCCCTTCTTAGAACAAACGGATACGTTACTTTTACATCCACGCCACCTTGAGGGAGCGGGAACTGCCAAGTTTTAAGTCTCATCACAATGCAATCTTCGATGGCTTTTGAGTTCATTGTCGTGCTGTCAACATTCGCCGCTTTCACCGCGCCGTTGCCGCCGATAGTGAATGCGACCGCCACACGACCATTCAAGTTTGGATCAGCTTGCAAACCCTGCTCGTAGCAGAAGCGCACTTGACCCAAGTTTCTATTGATAACTGCTGCGATCGCATCACGATCAAGACCTGTTGCCACGGTGGCTTCTTGAGCCAAAGCCATAGAACTTGTGCCTGCAGAACCGATGAGGCTTAGCTTTCCGTAACCAGCCTGACCGCCGCCTTTACCTTTCGTGCCGTAACCGCCGGCACCCTGGATATTGCCGCCAACACCCACTGGTGCTGCCACAACACCTTTACCGTAAAGAGACGTCTGAACACCGCCGCTGCCTTGAGTGCCGCCAAGACCTGGACCCGCACTTGTATTCACAGCACCCAAATCCACACCGCCTTTTTGCTTTCCTTTAGAAAGGCTCCCCAAAACTGCCAAAGCACCCATACGTTTCAACGTATTTGTTGTCTTCACAGTCTTAGTTGGCACCGTCTCCGTTGGACGAGCGTCTTGGATTTTTTGCATCTCCACCTTTGGTTTCGGTGGATTCATTTTGATGATTTTAACAACCTCTTGCTTGAGGTTTTGTTCCATCTTCTCAGTCATTGTCGGCAAAGTGCGAACAAAGGACATGAAAAGAACTGTCAAAAGCAACATGCTTGCAAGGATCATGTACCAGCGGCGTTCGCTCTCTTGCTCACGCTCTTGGTCTTTCAAAGTTGCGCCAACTTCTTCAACAAGCTTCAGATGTCCGAGCTTGCCAACCAAGAAAGGCTTGCTTTGAAGGTCCTGCATACTGACGTTCCCCAAAGACTCAAAAGGAATCTTCTTCTTCGCCAAGTGCGCTGTTGTTGGAACTACTTCAAGGCGACGAGTGTCACCACGACGAATCACTTCGCCGGCTTCCCCGTTCCAGTTGAAGGCTCTAAGAACCGTTCCATTGTGGTCTTCCAATACCAGTCGTTTTTCCATGGATTCCTCTAGTAACTTCCTGTTGAACTTTTCAAACGATCTTTAAAATCTGAACGCACGCCAATCAAAGAATCCAAAACTTTGTCTTCTTCAACTGTAGTTACCGCCTCATCCGAGAAGTGGTATTTACCTTGGACCAAAAGGTCTTCGAAATTATGCGACGTCGCCTCAGAGCTCTTTTGTGCCGCCGGCAACGCAGAGTCTGGAGTCTTGTTCTTTGCGTCTTTCGCCGCAAAAGCCACGGTACAATTTAAGGCGCTGACTAAAGATAGAATGAAAACCAGTGACTTCATCATAGAACCCCCTTCTCAGAAGACTTCGCTAAATTTTCAATACGAGTTTGCAAGTACTGAGTCATCGCTGTGTTGTCAGACTTCTTCTCGAGGTCCAGCAACGCCTGCAATGCCTGTTTATCAAATGGATTTTGATGAACTTGGTTACGTGCCGCTTGGATCTCTTTCAAGCTCGGGCGGTTTGTAGCCACAGTCGTGTCTTTCTTAACAACCGTCAAATCGGTCAAGAATGTTTGGTATTCCTGAGGAGCGATCTCACGAAGTGCATTCACTTCAGTGACGATCACGCTTCTCAAGTCAGCATTTTCCCAAGATTTCTGCAAAGCTGTTTGCCAGCTTGGATTTTTCCAGAACTGTTCAACTTTTGCTTTAGCTTCAGTTGCTTTTGCTTGGTAAGGAGTCGCTTGAGCTGACAAGAGCTGCATGTACTGCTGTTGCTCTTCATCAGACAAACCGTTAGGCATCGGAGCTGAAATCAATTCTGTGTAAAAACGCTCCGTCTCTTTTGCGAGCAAATCGACACTTACGAGCTGAGAAGTCCAGTCCCCGGTTTCGATGGCTTGTTTAGCAAAGCCTTCAAGCTTTTCCAAAAGACCCGCACGCTGCTTAATAGAAGCTGCCAGTTTGCGGTCATTTTTCGTATCCAACTTGTGGTTTACCAAACCTTTTTTGAAAGCATCGAAATCCTTCAAGAACGCCACACGGCCCAAAAGTTTACCAGAATCTGTCGTTTTCATTGCAGAGTCTTTAGTCACCTTTTTCAGGATCGCATCGCTGGAGTTCTTCGCAAAAGCTTCAGTGTAAAGCTGAGCCATCAACTGCGGAGATTTTCCAAGGATTGGTTTATAAAGTTCGATCTCTTTTTCTGGAGCTTTTGACTTACGAACAAGTTCCGCAGCAACGAGTTTTTTGTTCTCGTCATCTTTAGATGCTTGCAAGTACTGGCTGTAGTAGTTTGCGCTCTTCTGGCCGGAAAGTTCCGCAAACATCGCAAGCTTCAACATTTTTTCGTCTGGCTTCAGACCTTTTTGCATTTTCTCCGTTGCAATCAATGCTTGAGAGAAGTCTAAAGTCATTTCAGCCATGTAAGCTTTACGAGACCAAGCAAACTCTTTATCTTCTTCGTTCAAACCAGGCTGTTGCAACAAGCTGTCCGCCGCCATTTGCGCTTCAGAGAACTTGTTCAATTTTTCAGCCAGGATCAGCTTGTTCTTGTAGAACTTGATTTTATCTTCCGTCGTCGCTTTAGAAGGATCGAACTGTGAAAGTTCCGCATAAGCCGCAGCAGTGTCTTTCGAAGCCACGTTTGCAGACTTCGTCAAAACTGCTTTTTGCACCATCTGAGAGTACTCACCGGCACCTTCAGTGATCACTTTAGCGTACTCAGCCGCCCACGTGCTGATGTTCGACTCGTCCTTCATCAAAACTAAAGAATCCAAAGACAAGTCTGCTGCTTGCTTACGGATCTTTACATCGCCTTTTTTATCCAAAGCAAGGCTGCGAAGCGCCTGAGACGCTTCAGCATATTTACCTTGTTCATACAAACGGTGAGCTTTTTGGTACTGAACCTCGAAAGCTTTTGTTTTCTTAGGGCTTTGCTCTAAGTAAAGGTCATAGGCTTGAGTTTCATATTTGTCGTTTTTAGAATCTTCAGAAAGATCCAACAATGCCACCAAAGTCGTTTCCAACTTGTCAGCTTGCTTTGGATCCTTCAATTGGATTTCGCGAGTTTTATTATAGTAAGTCCAAGCAGCATCCCAGCTCTTAGTCTCTTTCGCCACGTTTGCAGCATACATATTCATATCTGCATCGTCCGGGAAGTTCGCCAAGTAAACTTGGTAAGCTGCGAGCAATTCAGCTGTCGGAGCTTTCTTTTCAGTTTGATGCCATGAAACAACAAACTGACGAGAGCGACGGCGAAGTTCTTCACACTGATTGCTTTGGCAAGCCTTCAGTTCTTTCCACAAGTTCATTGCAGATTCGAAGCTCGCAGCGCCTTCTTTTTTATTTTGTAAATCAAAGTTGAGCTGAGCCATTGAAATTTTAGCCGCCAAGCGGTCTTCAGGCTTACTCATGTAACCGAAAACGAAATTCCATACTTTCAAGGAATCCGCTTTCTTACCGATACGCTCAAGTTCCAAAGCCAAGCTTTGAACGTTTTGAACGCGGATGTTTTCTGGGCTCAGGTTGTACAGACTTTCGATGTCTTTGGTATCAACATTCTTTTTCGCCAAGAAAGTAGCGTAATCACGGCTGACCTCTTCTTGGAATTGCGGATCTACTTGAGATTGCGCAGAACCATTACGAGTCAACAAAGCTGGAGTTTTAAGAATTTTCTCCATTTGCACCACAGAACCATTGATATCGCCCAAGTTGAACGAGCACCAAGCGCTGCGGTAAGCAGCAAGACCGCGAGATCCTGCTGCCGCGTTTTTAAGAACCTCTTGATAGAAATTTTGCGCCTTCGCAAAATCACGGCGTTTAAAGTAAATCTCAGCCAATGAGAGCTGAGCTTCTGCTTTTAACTCCGAAGCTCCATTGTCTTGAAGGATTTTGCTGTAAAAGCTGATGGCTTTGTTTTCATCACCTGTCAGTTGATACAAGTGACCTACTTGAACCATCACTTTGCCCTGAACAGCTTCAGGAGCACGATCCAAAACTTCAGTGTAAAGGCGCAAAGCTTTCTTACGATCTGCTTCGCCCGCTTTACAAACTGTACAGCCTTGGTCGAGTTCTTTCATAGACTCAGTACGTGCTCTTTCCGCGTACAAATCCGCGAGACGAAGAGTCACAGCTACTTTCGAAGAGTCCTTAGGAGCTAAGTGTTGGTACACGTTCTCGAGCTTGCTGATGAGCAAGCTGCGATTGTTATCGTCCATTTGAGCATTTGCCACAGAAAATATAGCAGTGACACTCAAAACAACGCCCATCATGATTGGCGCAAAAACCTTCTTCAACATAAGTAATCCTTACTTAAGTTTTACGGTCCTATTTCATTAAGACCGCAAAACGGATATCACTAAATCCTGCATGTGATGCAGCAAGAACGATTGAATTCAATTGCTCATACTTCAGACGACGGTCCCCTTGAATCGTAACGATCCCCGGATATTCTTCACCTGGATGGCTGTCTGTGAATTGCTTACGCATTTCCAACAACGCCGCAACAAGTGTGTCCTGGGTGACCTCTTTAGATTCAACGAAGATCTTGCCCTCTTCCAATTTAACAACTGGGTTTCTTTCAAGCTGGTCTGCACGAGAAGCTTTTGGCAACTCTTGACCTTTACCGATCGACAAGAGGTCGCCGGCGCTCGAGAAACTCATCAAAAGGAAGATCACAAGAATCGAGAAGGCATCGATCAAAGCCGTCAAAAGAAGATCCGCAACAATGTTACGCTTCCATTTGCCGTGCTTAGGATTGATCAATGACTGCGCACCGATCATTGAGTGTAGAGCCGTTTCGTGAAGTACACTTTGACTGGCTAACATTTAAATGTCCCCCCTAGAGTGGAGCTACGCCAAGATCCGAAAGCCCCTGCTTTTTAAATTCATCCATCAAACCGATGATCTCTTCATAAGAGGATTGAGCTTGAGGTTGAATAAGAGCAGTTTTCAATTCGGGATCTTTTGCAGTTAATTGAGTCAAAACTTTGTTCATCTCTTCAATATTAGTATGACCATCAAGACCTGGGATTTTTACATTCGCCAGGGCTGCTGGTACCAATGAAGATTGCTGAACATTAAAAGTCAGTTGACCGTCTTGTCCCATGTAGATCCACAGAAGAGGCTTCTTCGGAGTTTCCGCTTGAGACTGACCGCCAACGGCTTGTTTGACGTTCATAGAACCCACATGCAACCAAACCGCTGTCAGCAACAAGAAACAGATACATACTGACAACAAGTCGATACAAGGGATCAGGTTGATTTCAAAATCTAAGTGTTTGCTGTGCTTACGCATACAACACCTATTAGCTGTTCAATTCAGCTGGAGCTTTTTCAGAGTGAACTGAAGCACCTTTGAATGATTTGAAACCGATTGGCTCGTAAGAGAACGACAACCAGTTGAAAACTTTCAAAGCACTGTGATTCATGTCATCTGCCAAGCGATTTGCACGATTTTGCAAAATTGCATAAGCAACGAGCGCTGGGATCGCAGTGATCAAACCGTAAGCAGTCGCATTCATCGCTTCAGAGATACCAGAAGCAAGCAAAGCTGCTTTTTCAGACGGATTTGCATAAGCAACCGCTGCGAAAGATTTGATCATACCAGTGATTGTCCCCAAGAGACCTGTCAGCGTCGCAACGTTACCGAGCATCGACAAGAAGCCAGTTCTTTGATCCAACATCGCGTTTTCATGAATGAGAATTTCATCCATTTTACCTTGGATTTCTTCTTTGCCACCCAAGAATTTAGCTGCTTTCGCACCCGCTACCACTGCGCGCGCTACTGGAGCTGTTGCTTCAAGAGCTTGAGCTTTTTGAATCACAGTCTCAAGTTCGCCACGACGAACATTGTCTTCGAAGCCAGCAACTGTTGAGTGTGAGTTCAATTTATGTTTTACGAAAAGAGCGTATGTGCGCTCGATAACGATAGCGATAGATGCCACTTGAATAGCCAAAATTGGCCACATCCAGAAGCCGCCGTGTTCAAAAGCTAGTGCAATCTTAGAAAAAAAATCCATGTTGTTCCCCTCATTGTGAATATGGACTAGTTGGTTTACCCAGACCAAAGCAGAGCAAATCATAAAGATTGTGTCATTATTTTTTTTAAGACTGATTAAGATTAAATACAAAATCGTCACAACATGTCAGAACTTTCTTAAGCGTTTACGGCACCACTTTCCGGGTCTAAAACCATTCGCATGTATGAATTTATCCTTCTCGCTTCATCAATAGTTGCTGGATTTTTAGGCTCTTTACTCGGGCTCGGAGGAGGAATTATCATCGTTCCAACTCTGACTCTCTTGTTTCACGTCAATATCAGATACGCGATTGCTGCAAGTCTGATTTCAATTGTTGCCACTTCTTCAGGCGCAGCGGCGAGTTACTTAAAAGACAATCTGACAAACTTACGCGTAGCAGTTTTGCTCGAAATCGGAACAGTCACCGGCGCCATTACAGGTTTCTTGATTGCTAAGAAGATCCAAAGCTCTGCCCTGTTTTTGCTTTTTGGCTTTTTTCTTCTCTTCTCCGCTTTGATGATGCTGCGCAAACGGGGCGAGCATCTTTCCACAAACGATCACCCTTGGTCACAAAAACTAGGGCTTGCCGGAAGCTTTCCCAATGAAAAAGGAAGCGTGAGCCACTACAAAGTCGAGAACGTTCCACTTGGACTTACTGCCATGTATTTTGCCGGGGTTCTTTCCGCGCTGTTGGGAATTGGCAGTGGCATCTTTAAGGTGCTCGCGATGGATGGAGCAATGAAGCTCCCGATGAAGGTATCGTCTGCAACATCAAATTTTATGATCGGCGTCACAGCAACTGCGAGTGCCGGAGCCTATTTACTTCGTGGCGACATTCGACCTGAAATAGCCGCCCCTGTTTCTGTAGGCATCATTATCGGCTCGTGGATCGGCGCTCACCTCATGGTGAAGATGCCAGCAAGCCTCATCCGTAAAATCTTTGTCGTTGTCTTAAGCATTGTTTCGATTCAAATGATCATGAAAGGTCTGTCATGAGCGACGATAAACTTTTAAGCCTGGAACTTAAGATATCTATACTGTTGCGATGGGGTGTTATGCTCGCCGGAGCTTTCATGCTGATCGGTTGGGCGTCCATGCTCGATTTCACACAAAATCCACTTGCCGCCTTTCAAGACTATAAAGGCGAAAGCCTCCATGACAGCTTACAAAACGCGCTCACAAATCATCAGTGGGGACTTTTAATCGCCTACGTAGGCCTTGTTCTCCTTATTAGTCTTCCGCTTTTGCGGGTTCTAATGACGGCGGTTCTTTTTGTTAAGCAAAAAGAGAAGGTCCTTGCGACCATTGCGTTTATTGTTTTTGCGACTTTGATTCTTAGCTTCTCACTCGGAATCGAACTTTAAGGAGATCTTCTCATGAAAAAAATTATGTTACTTTTTCCTTTGTTGCTTTTGGCGTGTGCCCACGAAACACCCCAAACAACAAAAAAGGAATACCATTGGACGTCCTTGTCTGAAAAAGGTGTGACTGCGAACACGGTCAGAGTCTTAAAAGAGGATCAGGTTTTCCAAAGCGACAAGGGATTTGAAGACCTCGTGGTTCAAAAAACATCACAGGCCAACATTAAACCCGATGAAATTAAAAAAATTGTCTTCATCGGCGATACGGGCTGCCGTTTGAAAGAATCCAAGTATGGCGACAGCTATCAGAACTGCAAAGACAGCAAAGAATGGTCTTACGCTGCTAATATGGAAAAAATCGCAGCCGAAAAACCTGATTTGATTATTCACGTCGGCGATTACCACTATCGTGAAAACTGCAGTGAAGGAAAAGTTTGCCGCAATTACACAGACACGATCGGCTATGGCTGGAGAGCTTGGGAAGCAGATTTCTTTAAACCCTCCCAAGCTGGCTTTGCGGTCGCTCCATGGATTTTTGTTCGCGGCAACCACGAGGACTGCAAACGCGCATGGGAAGGCTATAAGCTTCTCACCGAGCAAACCTGGAAAGAAAACTGTATCCCTGCCGAAAAAACGGAATACATTCAAATCGGCGATTTACTCCTAGTGAACCTCGATACGGCCTCTATTAATGACCGCCCTGAAACTCCAGAGAATGAAGCCTTCTGGGAACAACAATTCAAAGATATCGAAAAGGTCATCACAGAGAAAAAGGCCAAACAAGTATGGTTGATCACTCATAAGCCCGTCACGGGCCTTGTCGAAGACGGCAAAGGGGGGCTTGATTTGACTAATATTAATTTGCAAAAAGCTTTCGCAAAAACAGGACTTAAATCAAAAATCGCGTTCATGATCGCAGGCCACATTCACAACACTCAGCTTTTGCAGGCCGATGGCTTTCCACAGCAGATCGTGGTCGGCAATAGCGGTACATCTCTCGATAACAGCGAAGAACTCATGAATCGCGATAAAATTTTGAAAAACAAAATCGGCGGCCTTACGATTAAAGATTTCTTTAGCGATACGAAGTCGGGCCATAGCTTTGGCTATGCAACGATGACAAAACTGCCTGACGGCAACAGCTGGGAGCTTTCATTTAAGGATCTTGACGGAAAAACCACATTCACTTCAGTCAAGACGGCAACGCCGGCACTCAAAATCGACAAAAAGAAAAAAAAGAAATAGTGTATGGAAGAAATCGAAGTTCCGACAGAACATCTGCATGAAGAAATGGGCGAACATGCAGCCCACTCAAAAGATAAATGGATTTCTCAAGTGGCGCTGAGCTCGGCCCTCATTGCGGTCTTTGCCGCGATCTCGGCCCTGCTTGCCGGGCACCACTCCAACGAGGCCATGATTGAGCAGATAAAAGCTTCTGATCAGTGGGCCTACTACCAGGCAAAAGGAGTTAAAAGCTCCCTGTTAAGTGCAAAAACTGAGATTCTCAGTGAGCTTGGTAAAACTCCTAAAGAAGCAGATCTTCACAAAGCCGAAGAATACAAAAAACAGCAAGAAGAGATCAGCAAAGACGCGAAAGAAAAACAAGAAGCCTCTGAGCATCACCTTCAGATTCACGAAGTGTATGCGAAGTCTGTGACGTTCTTTCAAGTGGCAATTGCGATTGCCGCGATTTCAGTTCTGATGAGACGCCGCCGCTTTTGGTATTTAAGTCTAGTGTTTGGTGCTTGCGGAATTGGTTTCTTTATCCGCGCACTTCTTCTGTAAAACTCATAGCCTGCAGATGAGATTCTGCAGGCTTTCCACCATGTACTCATCGAGCCAGCGGTGATTGCCGAGACGGTTCTTTTTCGCTGACAAATATCCCAAATGCCCACCCCACGGATGGATCTTGAGCTCTACCGACGAAGACCACGGCGCCTCACGATAGTCCTGTACTGGAATAAACGGATCATCTTCCGCCGTCAGGACGCATGCCGGTTTTTGAATTTTATGAACATGGGGCTTGGACGAGCACGTTTGATAATACTCATGACGATCTTTAAATCCACTGCGCGGAGCCGTGTAAAGATCATCAATCTGAGTCAGCGTCGTCCACGGAGAAATATTCAGCGCTTTCTGTTGCACGATTCTGCGCACAAAACGAAGATCATAAGCGCGGTTGAAGCCTCTTGCGAGTAAATCCGCGCACGAACTTAAATTGATCGGCGCATTCACGGTGATGGCCCCATCGGGAAGATGTTCTCCTCTTTGGCCTGAGAGCAAATAGAGAATGATATTGCCGCTCATTGAAAATCCCGCTGTGATCTGCTTCTTTGTCGGCTGAAGTTCACGCAAGTAGCGAACCACTTCAGAAACATCTTCTGCACGCCCTGAGTGGTAAGGATTTTGCGCAAGCCCCGCTCCCGCGCCAGCCCCACGGTGATTCACAAGAAATACACTGTGACCCATTGCCAGGTATTGAATCGCCGTTCTTTGCATGTAATCAGCTTCTATATCACCGGAAAGACCATGATAAAGACTGACAAGAATATCGGAGGTGCCTTTATAAAGAAAGCCAACCAGGCGATCCCCGTCCGCAAGTTCTATGATGTGTTTTTCCCCGATGATCTCGAGTTTCGGCGAAGGGATCAAGTGTCCCAGGAGAGTTTGAAAGTGGCCGCTGATAATTTTTGTCGCCATAGAACCCCACAGTAGTTTTAGAGGTCCAGGCGGTCAAGACGCGGCGGTTAGGGTCTCATTTTAATCCAGGACCTACGGTTAGCACTGTTAAGTTTCAATTAAAAAGAGTCGAAAAGAAAACAAGTTCTTAGCTATGTGAGGAATCATGAAAAAGATCAAAAGTTGGATCCACGGCCTTCGCGGCAAACTCTTAATGTCTGCAATCTTCCCGATCTTTGCTTTCATTGCCATCTCAGCATTGAATATTAATGGCCTATCAAAAATGGGTGCCATGCTCACGGAAGCCTATACCGATGTGATCCCTTCACTGGATGATTTAGGGCATATGGCAGCAAGCAGCCAGGCTCTTTCAAATCATCTCTGGGCGACCCTTGCCAACCCTACTGACAAGGATTTCCGCAAAGATCATGTTGAAAAATTCAAAGCGGCGTTTGCGGAATACACAAAATACCAATCAGCCTACGAGGCAACGCCTTTTTCAGAAGAAGAGAGTAAGAACTACGCCAAGGTAAAAGACAAAAAAGAAGCCTTTGCTAAAGCAACAGAAACAATCGCTGCGGAGCTCGGCAAACACAGTCCTGAAGGCGATGAGAAAGTCCGCGAAATTTTCCGTGATGGCTGGCGCACCATGGCTAATGACATCAGCGAAGTCACTGAAATGAACACTGCTATTTACCAGAAAACTTCCAAGGAAAACACAATTGAGAAAGACGATCTCTATCGTCAGAACCTCAACATTACAATCTTTGCCTCCGCATTTGCGATTTTTGCTCTCATAGGGATCCTGATGTGGATGGCACAAAGAATTTCTCACACGGTTGAGAATATTGCAAACGCCCTTCTGACTTCAGGCAAATACGTGACAGACTCTATCCAACAGCTTTCAGCCACTGGCCAAACACTTTCTCAAGCATCTACTTCGGCGGCCGCATCCCTAGAAGAAACCGTGGCTTCTCTGGAGGAAATGTCTTCGATGGTGAAAATGAATTCGGACAACGCCAAGCAGGCTTCTGCATTATCACAAACTTCGCGCGACTCTGCCGAACAAGGTGAAAAGGAAATTCACTCCTTGATTTCTTCGATGCATGAGATTTCTTCATCTTCTAAAAAGATCGAAGAGATTATTACCGTCATCGACGATATCGCCTTTCAAACCAACTTGCTGGCACTGAACGCCGCGGTTGAGGCGGCCCGGGCCGGAGAACAAGGTAAAGGCTTTGCGGTCGTTGCCGACGCAGTTCGCTCGCTGGCGCAGAAAAGCGCCGTCGCCGCAAAAGACATCAGCGATCTTATCAAAGATTCGGTTCAAAAAATCGACCGCGGTACAAAGATCGCTGATCATAGCGGCACGGTTTTGAATAACATCGTTATATCAGTGAAAAAGGTCGCAGATCTCAATCACGAGATTTCAGCCGCCAGCAACGAACAGTCCACAGGCATTACTCAAGTGGGCAAAGCAATGAATCAACTTGATCAGTCGACTCAAATGAATGCGGCCTCTGCGGAAGAAATTGCAGCCTCCGCGGAAGAGCTTCTGCAGCAATCCCAAAACATGCAGGAAAAGGTTCAAGACCTTAACGCCGTGATCCTGGGATTCCGCGAAAATGAAATAAAAACCACTCCGGTGGTCGCGCCAAAAGCTGAAAAAGCACCGGCGATTAAAACGTCTGAGACGCCGAAGGCTAAAAACAATGTGGTTGAATTCGAGATGAAAAAGAAACCTACTCCGAAGGTCACGGCAAAAAGTACCGCGGCGGCTGTCATTCCTTTTGATGAAGACGAAGATCCGCCGGAGTTTAACTCAAACGGCCCTCGTGGCAAAGTCGGCACAACTGACGGCTTCTAGTTATTTACTGCCCGCTGCTCCAGATGAAGATTTACTTTCAGCCCCGCCCGCAGCGGGGCTTTTTACTGCCGAGGACTCAATAGCAAGAATGCGACGGCTCTTTGTATTAACCTTGAGTCCGATCGGAGAGCCCTTCTTTTCACTTTCCTGACAGGCCTTAAAAATAGAACTGTATTGACCGCCACTTGGAATGAAATAGGAGTCTTTAAGCTCTTTAAAAAAGACCTCGGTCATTTCCAGTTTACGAATTACGCGAACAGTCCCTGAAACCAGCTCTTCGTTTTCGCCAAGCTGTGGCTTTGCCGCCTCAGTGGAGGAGGACTTATCACCGCCTTCAGAAACGACTTCGTCTTCTGCACCGACCTCTTTGAAATCAGACCCTTTTTGCACAGCAAAGGCATTAAAACCAATAAATAGCACACCCAGTAAAAGTCCGAACTTGGTCATTGGCGAGTTCTCCTTAAACTCTAAGCATAAATCATTGGCTTGTTTTTAGAAGGATCTAGATGCTTTCCCGGCCAATTCTATGTTAAGGTACGGCTCAGATATATGCGCATTCTTCACTTGCTATCACAGATGCAACCAACCGGGGCGGAAGCCTACGCCATCACCCTAGCCAATTGGCTAACGGATCATGGCCATGACGTGCACATTATCTCGGATCGCATTCACGTAAAAACTCGCCAGCCCTATACGCCGATGGCGGTTCATAGCAATAAAACCCACACACGCCTCCGCAGCACATTTTTACTGCGTAAGTTTTTAAAAGAAAAACAGATCCAAGTAATCCACTGCCATTCGCGTGCGGCGGCACGCCTTGCCTACTGGGCGACACGAGGGACGAATGTCGCTGTCGTTTCGACAATTCATGGCCGTCAACCAGTGTCTTTGTCGAAAAAACTTCTCGATATCTACGGTGAAAAGAGCATTTGCATCTGCGAAAACCTCACGACCAAACTTTCAACAAAGCTCGGTATGAGCGAAAGAAAAATGCGTTTGGTCCGTAACCCCGTGGACTCTCAAAAGCTTTCTTTTGTCGAGACGCTCGCAACCCGACCGCGCATGGCCTGGGTGGGACGTTTCACGGGCCCCAAAGGAGAACGCGCCCGAGAATTCATCAAGCACAGCCTGCCTGAAATTTTAAAGCACTTTCCGGATCTTCAGATTGAGGTCATCGGCGGCAATCCTCAGCTTTTAGGCGACGAAACAATGCAAAGAGTGTTCGCTCTTCAAGAGAAATATCCCAAGCGCCTGCATGTCCACACCCACCTCGACAATCTCGATGAGGAACTCGGCAAGTTCCAGCTTGTAATGGGCGCGGGCCGTGTTGCTATTAGTTCCCTGATGCGCGGGATTCCGACCTATGCCATCGGCGAATACAATGCCGAGGGGCTTGTTACGAAGGAAAGCCTTGATCGCGCGATGGCAAGTAATTTTGGCGATATTGGTGCTGACGGCAAAGCGACGACGCCGATTGATTTTACAAAACTCACTGCCGAGGTGATTCAGTTTTTAAAAAGTCCCGAGAGTCTCACCTCTGCCGAACGCCATGGAATCCGCGAAGTAGTTGTTCGTAATTTTGATCAAGAAAGTGTTTGCCGTAAAATCTTGAACACCTACAAATCGGCATATTTCCTCAAAAACCATTCGCAACACATCCCAGTTCTTATGTATCACAAAGTGCCGGATGAGACGTTACAAACTCAGCATCGTATTTTTGTGACGAAAGAAACTTTCAAGTCGCACTTGCAGTTCTTTAAAGAGCGGGGTTTTACAACACTCCATTTTAAAGACCTCGAAGACTTCCGCTCAGGCAAAAAAGACTTTAAGCAATTCCCTAAGAAACCGCTGATTCTGACCTTTGACGATGGTTATGTGGATAACCTCACCAATGCAGCACCTCTTTTAAAAGAGTTCGGCATGAAGGCCGTGATTTTCCTGTTGGCGGATCATACGCTCGAAGCCAACTCCTGGGACAATGACGGCAAAGAGCCAATGCAGCCTCTTATGAACCTCGAACAGAAAAAGCAGCTCTTAAACTACGGTTACGAGATTGGCTCCCATGGATTCCGCCACCGCAAGATCACTGAGATGACGGAGGCCGAAGCCAGAGCCGAGCTGCAAGAGTCTAAAAAGGCGTTAGAACAAGATTTCGGCAACATCGGCACCTATGCTTTCACCTATGGTATTACAAGCCCGCGCGCCGCTGAACTTGCGGAAGAGGCCGGTTATAGCTTTGCCGTCAACACGGACACCGGCGGTCTTCATCATGAAGAAAATCCGTTTGCAATTTTCCGAATCAATATCTTCCCAGAAGACGGCCCAGCCCAACTCCGCAAAAAGACCTCCGCCTGGTATCGAAAGTATTTCTTTTTAAAACGCGGCCGTTAAGCACCACGAGTGCTCCCATTCAAGCCCTCACAATATTTGAAAGCGAAAATAGATTTACTAGGCACCTCTCGTATTGTGGCCCAAAATAGATAATAGTACCGTTAAGCGTGAGCAATACGACTTATTACTCCGACCATTTAAAATACCTGCAAGAGGCTTACGACAATCGCGTGGCGCGAAATCCGAGCTATTCCTTGCGCGCTTTTGCCCGTGATCTGGGGCTAGCAACATCGACACTCACTGAAATTATGAAGGGCAAATACGGCCTGTCTTTTGAGCGCGCCTTTCAAGTGGCAGAAAAAATGCATCTTAACGAAACGCAGTGCCAGCACTTCGCAGAACTTTTTATTATCCAGTTCTCACGCAGTGAAAAAGCCAAGAAAAGCGCGCGGGCCAATGTGCTTGCTCGAACGACTCAGGTTTATCAAGACTTGCAGGAGGACTCATTTAGAACAATTTCCGAATGGCATCACCTCGCTATTCTAGAACTCCTTGAAATAGAACAGCACACTTACGAAACTTCAGCGCTCCTCGCGGAACGTTTGGAGCTTCCGCAGGACCTTTTACAGGAATCTCTGCAAAGACTCGAGCGACTCCATCTCATTGAGCTCAGAAAAGGCCGCCTGCTTCCAACCGGCGAATTCACCACGGTCGGCAATGGCCGGGCATCTGAGGCCATTCGTCACTTTCACGCTCAAGTTCTAAGCCGCGCACAGATGGCGCTTGAAAATCAAACGGTGGATGAACGCGAGTTTTCTTCGACCGTCTTTTCGATATCAAAAGAAGACATCAGTGCCGCTAAAAAATTACTGCAAACTTTCCGCCGGGATTTCGCGATACGCTTTTCAAAAACAAAATCACCGGATGATGTGTTTTGCCTGAGCCTCCAATTCTTCAGCCTTCTTGGGAGAAAAAAACAATGAAGTTCTTTTTCTTTTTTATCCTCTGGTCTCTGAATAGCTTTGCCGGGATCCGTGATGTCGGAAACGGTGGCGCCGGCGTTCTGCTTAACAACACCCCTTACCTCCTAGATCTCTATGAAGCCGGAATGACCACGCCGTCTTTTAATAAAAATCTCAAACCATCACCGCAGTACTCAGAGCGCGCACAAAAGATGGATTTTCTAACCGCGGATGAAAAACTTCTTCTGAGTTTAAAGCTGACGGAGCTTGAAAAAATCTCGCCTCTTACAGCTAACAGCCTCGCTCTGGGACTGGAAATGTTTTTATGGAGGCTCACTGATCAGAGCCTTGTTGAAATTCCAGAGCGCAGTCCGATTGATTTAACTCCGCTCACCGTCGTGCAGCTGGCCAATCGCTTTGGCTCAACAATCCGCCTCAGCCAGAAATATTGGAACCAGATGGATTCCGGCAACCGGGTCGCCCTCGTCCTGCACGAACTCTTCTATGCGTATGCAGAACTTGTCGCCCTGGAAGATGGCACGTACGAGCAACAAAGCGCTCCGGTTCGCGCCGTGGTAGGCTATGTCTTTTCACCGGAGCTGACCTCCCGTGGTCCTGCGGGATTTGAAAGCTTCGCCTCAACTCCGCGACGGGCTTCTAAGATTGTGTCATCAACAGAAGTCGAATATCTGGGGCCGGTGTTTGAAGCCAGCAGCAAAGAATTTTATGGCTTCATTAATCTTTTTGAAATCGGCGGGACGGATCGATGGGTCTTTTGTGCAAACCTAGGTGCGGCCTTGACTTCTGCAAAAAAAGGCAAGACGGCGGGTGACGTGCGCTTTCCGACCCGAATCGCGACGGTTCAGTTCGCGGAATACGTTTCACCCACGGGATTGCAGAAAAGACTGACCTTGGTTGAAAATCCGGACGACCATAGAGTGATCGCCGCGGGCCGATTTAGTTTCGATAAAACGAATCAAAACACTTGCAAGCAGTGGATTGAAACAAAGGCCCGGGAGATCCGCGCCATCCCAGCACTCCCCTAGCGCTCGATCCGTTGAACTGTGTAGCCCTCTTTTTTAAGAAGCTCGAGAATTCCATAGGGGCCAAACAAGTGAGCCGTGCCAAACGCGGCAAAGAGCGGAGGTTGCCCGCGCATCGCAGCTCCTTCAGAATCCGCAATTAAACGTGGAATCCATTTCCGATTGCGATCCTGCAACAGGCACTTTTCCAGTGCCGGATCGTCTTTAAAAGAAATCTTTGCAACTTCACTCTCATCACCCGAGCGATAGACTTTTTCAAGCACTTCAAACTCTTTCACCAGATCCTGCGCGCTCTTGCTATCAAAGTACCCGACGATCTGAGCCGAAGAAACCAGATCACCGCAGGTGCCCGATAGGACTTCTGCATCATCTAGCTGATAGATCTGCTTTCCCTGCTCCCGGGCCCGGGATTGAAAATTCAGATCCATCGAAAATTTTGGATCCATCCTTGCAACCCACGCAGGTGTCGCCTCGACAGTGACAACCTGAACATCGGAGATAAAGCTGACAATGGTCTCTGGAGAAACTTTCTCAAGAGTTTCAAGATCCATTTGCTTAAAGTAAGCCCGCGCATAACCCCAGGCCTTCGGCGTCAAACGCTGGCTGAGTTTTTTCTGCGGCACTGGCAGCGGTTTATTTGCTTGCAGGTAATTCTTCATTTCAACCCTGGCAGCAAGGCGGTCGGCGGCCTCGGGATTTGCTTTATGAAGGGAGTTTAGGATAGCGTAGTACTCTGCCACGGTTTTTTCGGCCTCTTTGTTGTAGGACTTTTCCGTGTCATAGTTTTTCGAATCCACTTCCATGTCAAAGCGCTCGCTTTGATCAAACTTATCCATCACAACCGACGGGACATCTTGAATCGGTACGCCAATATGAATAGTGCCAAAAATATACATGGAATTCGAGGCGGTCTTAGCCTCATACAAAAACGGCTTGCTGAGAGTCGAGCAAGCCGTCAAAAATAGTAATAACAAACCGAAAAGGGCTTTCATACCCCATCAGAGTCTATCCAAGCCCCATCGCTTTCAAGCCTTGATAAGCTGCGACAGCAAGCACATAAGCACCAATATTAAATGCTACGAGCTGAGTCAGGGCAAACTTAATAGATCCCATCTCCCGCGCCGAAACAGCAAAGGTCGACATGCACTGAAGCGCAATCATGAAGAAAATCAAAAGCCCCACGACACTGGCAACAGTAAAGACCTTTTCACCTTGAGAATTCACCGCAGTCTGCATCTGTGTCAGCAAGCTTTGTTGAGCAGAATCGGCATTGTCGTCAGTGATGTTAAAAGTCACAGCCAAAGAAGAAACGAACACTTCACGGGCCGCAAACGCTGAAATCAAACCAACGCCCACACGCCAATCAACCCCCATGGGGTGAACAATCGGCTCAATCAAGTGACCGACATGACCGGCATAGCTTTGCTCAAGCTTCTGCTGAGCATCTTCCATATTGTAGTGAGGGAACGTCGTTGCCGCCCACATAATCGCCGCAAAAATAAAGATCGGCGGTCCGGCGCGTTTGACGTAAGACAATGTTCGAGTCAGCGCCTGACGAAGAAGAACTTTTACACGCGGACGACGGTACAATGGCAATTCCATCATAAAGAATGCGCTCTGTCCTTGTGGTAAGAATTTATTAATCACGCCGGCCGCAATGGCGCCGACAAGGGCCGCGGCGAAATACAAAATCGCCATGGCGATTCCGGCCTTCCACGCCGGCTGGTCTTTGAATAAGAACGCCAAGAAAAGCGCATAAACCGGAAGACGTGCTGAGCAAGTCATCAAAGGCACGATGAAGTTTGTAATCCAACGATCGCGAGTGGAAGAAATATTTCTTGTTGCAATCATCGCAGGCACGGCACAGGCAAAGCCTGACAAGATTGGAACGAACGAACGTCCACTCATCCCCAACATTGAAAACGGACGGTCAATCAAGGTCGCCGCCCGCGCTAAGTAGCCCGTGCTTTCTAAAACGCCAATACCAAGAAACAGAATGAAAATCTGCGGAACGAAAACCAAAACCGCACCGAAGCTCGCAATCACACCGTTGGCCAGGAAGTCCGTCCACAGGGCTTTGTCATCAAATGCATGGACATAGTTTCCAAGCGCACTAAAGGCTCCGTCCACCAGATCCATCAAAGGAGCCGCCACCCAGAAAATACTGGTAAAGAGCGCGCCCATAATAACCACAAACAAAAGCAAACCCAACACCGGATGCAATAAAAACTGATCCAAGCGGCGCGTGTTTTTAGCAAGTCCTTGGATTTTTTCTTTCGCGGCTTTGTCGTTCTCATGCAGAACACGGCTTGCGAGAGTTTCGCACTCGCGGATTTTTTGCTCTTTATGCTCAAAGTCCCAAACCACAGGATCCTGAACTTTCGCCGAAGGCTTCAGGGCGCGGAGTGCCGTCACAAGCTCTTTCAAACCGCCACCGAGAAGTCCTTCAAAAGGAACGACTTTGCAGCCGAATTCTTTTTCAAGAATTTCCAATGAAGGATGAATCCCCTGCTTACGCATAAGATCAGCCATGGTAAACGCCACGACAAACGGAAAACCTGTTTCCTTCACCTGTTGAACAAGCTGAAGGTGACGCGACAATTGAGTCCCGTCGACGACAACAACGATGTAGTCCACGCGGCCAAGCTCAGGATTTTTGTAAATTGCTTTCAGAGTCACTTCTTCATCAGCACTTTTCGGATGAAGACTGTAAGTGCCGGGCGTGTCCATCACAAGAAGCTTTTCATCTTCCACAACACGCAAGTGCGGAGCCAAACGGCCGAGAGAATACTCCACTGTTGCGCCCGGATAATTCACGGTTTTAAAATTCGAACCGGTCAGCCAATTATAGAGCGTCGTCTTGCCGGAGTTCGGTGCCCCAACAAGAGCTACGGACAGAGCTTTTACTGAGCCTGAATCAAAGTACATGCGGCCTCCTCTGCGCGTAGAGCGATGAAACTTGTGCCGAACTGAATAAGCAGCGGTCCCCGGAGCGGAGCGCGCCCCAGAAGTTTGATTTTAAGCCCTTTATGCAGCCCCATTTCCTGGAGACGTTCACAAATGGCATTTTCCCCCTGAATCCCAAGGATTTCGAGGTTTTCCGCAAGCGAGTGTTTTTCAGCGTAATTGAGAAGAGTCATCATTTATCTGTGTTAGCCGCTTGCCCCCGACTTGATAAGGCATTTTGGGAACCGGACTCTACTTGAAAGCCTACTGAGAATGGCACGTCGCCGGACTAAACATCGGGACCTTGAGCCAGTTCTTTTCTGGCACTCGGCTAAAGTTTCAGTTTACCGACCAAAAACCGATCTGAAAGGTATGAAACCACTTCTTTGGTTCGGCCACTGCTTCCTTATAGGTGCCCTTTTCAGCTCCGTTGCGCACGCCGAGAACTACTATTCTCCACTTCTGTGCCCGGTAGAAAACACCTACCTACAAGTAGAAAATACCACCTCGGAAGTTCAATCGTTTTGGTTTCAACACCTCGGCGAAACACC
The DNA here is from genome assembly GCA_018266295.1 of Bdellovibrionales bacterium. Lineage (NCBI taxonomy): Bacteria > Pseudomonadati > Bdellovibrionota > Bdellovibrionia > Bdellovibrionales > Bdellovibrionales bacterium. Next base: position 82,864 of record JAFEAQ010000010.1, read on the forward strand.
CTTTGACGAATCCTACGGCGAAATCAAAGCCCGCGGCAAACTAAGTCTGCCACTCTCCGACTACTATCATGCGGGAGAAACAGCCATTGCCATGAAGACCCAGGTTGCGGGTCTCAGCTTTTCGGCCCGCTGTAAGGACAGCACGCTTAAGTGGAATCTCGAAAAACAAACTTCGCCTTGGAAGAGCCTGATTGTCGGCAAAGAAGATACGCTCTTAAACCTGAATCTCACGAATCTCTCACAACAGGACAACACTCTCGAGATCAGTTATGAAAGCCTCTGGGGCCTTCTGGGAACACAGCTGATCACTCTGCCGGCGGAATTTAAAAACCAGACACGATTGCTGAATCTGCCTTACGGCACTCGCATCGTCACGATTCATGGGAAGGGCCGCTGGGCTGGAAAAGTCCTCAGCGATCTGTCTCAAGAAATCCCGCTGCAAGACGAGACTCTGCAGCTCAGTCAGATTCCGCAGAAAAGATATTTCCTCTTTGCCTCTCTCTATCCCGACACGACTGAAACTTTTGTGGTGCCGATGGAGACGCCCCTCATGATTCAACAAACGCTGGAACAAATCCGCGATCCAAATTCGGCTCGGCTACTGGTGGCGAGGATTGAAAAAACGCAATCGGGTATCAATCGCGATCTATCTTCGTCTCATAAGACGCCATGGTCCTGGCAGGTGGCAGAGGCACAGAACTATGCCGACTTTGCCCATATCAGTTGTAATGGGACTCCGCAGATCGTTGAGGAAAGACTCAACGCTTGGATGCTTGAAACCGGCGGTACGATTTGCTTTTGGAATTACCGCGTCGTGCGCGAACTCAATCTTTGGGAGATCACGCAGTCACCTTCGTGGCTGCCCCCTGCCCCGTTGTCTCTTCCACGTAGACACTAACAAAGCTCACCTTGTAGGCTTTAAATTCGCGCATGAAATCTTCGGCAAGCAATCGAGACAGCTGTTCTACACTCGTATTGGTAACAGGTAACAACACGACTTCATTCGCCGGGAACGTATAAAAACGATCACGGAATGTCACTTCGAGACTCGTTCCGCGACTGTTGAATTTCATGTCCTTATGGTCTTTTGGCAAAATCACCATTTCATCCCAGCGATCCAGAGCAGACTTAATGTATTTCTTAAATACATTGAAATCGACGAAGAAGCCGGTGGCTTTCATCGCGTCTTGATCTGGGATGCCGATTTCAACACGGACCTGGTAATTATGACCGTGCAAACGCTCCGCGGAGTGATCATCAAAAATTAGAAAGTGGGCGCTTGAAAACTTAAAATTTTGCTTTGCCAATTGTAAGCTGGTTTCAGTCATAGTATGATCTCTATAGCATGAAATTCGAACTCAAACAGCACTTTCAAATCGAATCCGCGCGCTTTTTACCAAAGCTTGAAAAATCTCACCCCTGCTCTCGTATGCATGGCCATAGTTTTAAGATCATCCTGACCCTGGTCGGGGGCCTTGATCCTGTGGTTGGCTGGGTGATTGATTATAACGAGATTGAGGCACGCATGAAGCCGATTTTGGATATGATCGACCACCGCGTGTTGAATGAGGTCCCGGGCCTTGAAAATCCAACCTCGGAGTATCTGGCGAAGTGGCTTTACGATAAAGCCCGCGCCGTGCTGCCGACTCTGACTCGGGTGACGGTGGCTGAAACTCCTGCAACGGAATGCTCTTACCCGGCATAATCCTATGTCGCTTGTACAACTGAATTCTTTTTCTAAGATCGTGATTGTCGGCACCAGTGGTGCTGGCAAGACGACTTTAGCTCAAGCCATCGCCCATAAGTACGAGCTTTCGGATATTGAACTTGATGCCCTTTATTGGGAACCTCATTGGACTCCAGCTGAGCCCGCGGCCTTTCAGTCTCGCGTACGAAATGCGATGGACGACAAAGGCTGGGTCGTTCACGGTAATTACTCCAAGGTGCGCGATATCATCTGGAATAAGGCTGATGTCATCATATGGCTCGATTATCCGCGCCATTTGGTATGGTGGCGAATCCTCCGCCGCACGATTCACCGAGCCTTTACGCGCGCGAAAGTCTGCGGCGACAACACGGAAAGTTTCCGCCTCTCTTTCTTCAGCAAAGAGTCTATCATTTTGTGGTCGCTGCGCACCTACAACCGCAACCGCAAGCTCTACAGCTCCCTCATGCAAGACCCGCAATTCGCCCCCAAATTCATCCGCGTACGAACCCCCGCCGAAGCCCGTCGTCTGCTCGATTAAGCCGTTGCCGGGTCAGCCTACAGACGAAAAGTTCTGGCAAGGCCTCGCGTTTACTCGCGTGATTAAGACACGCGTTGAGGAGTTCCAGCTCAGAGGCTACCTCAAAGCCAATCGCATTCAAGCGGCTCGAGGCGAGAAAGCTCGTGAAGAGTATCTCGCGAAATTCAATGAGTGGGTTCGACAGATGCGAAGTTCGGTGGTTTCTTCTGCGTGAGCCTTGTAAGAATACCGAACGGCTTTTAGCATAATTGTCGTATAACACCTTTGCCTCATCAGCCGATTCAGGCACAATATTTCCATGGAAGAGTTAGAGAAGTTCTTTCGCTGCCCGTATTGTCATCAGAAAATTTCTATGCTGCTGGATTTGTCGTTAGACGATACGCAGTCTTACATCGAGGACTGCGAAGTGTGCTGCCGTCCCATTCAGATCACTTACTCGGTTCATCACGGAGAAGTGACCTCGTTCATCGCCGAAGGCGCCGGTGGCTAAAGTCAATTCCGAAAAGGCTCAATGAGAGCCCTTGGGCGAGGCTCGTTGAGCTTCTGGTACCTTTTAGTCGCGGGTCAGGGGTTGACCGACTTTCACGAACTGATCGAGGTTCATTTTTCCTTCAAACTTGTTCGCGAAATCTTCGGTGTAAACCATGATGATCGTGCTTCCCATGCGGAACATGCCAAGCTCATCACCTTTTTCAATTGAGATCGGAGTCTTGTATTCCACCACACGGTTTTTGCTCATATTGAGCTGATTGCCACGGAAGCTCGGATCAAAGCTCAGTTCAATTTGCCCCACATTCGTTGCGCCCACGAAAACGACGCTTGCAGGACCGTAGTCACTGGCGATTTCGACGATGATTCTCTCGTTCACGGACATCAAATCGTGAATATTTTCCACACTCCACTTATTGACCGGCCAGAGCTCGCCCGGCACATGGGTCACTTTCGTGATAAGCCCACTCACCGGAGAGTGCACACGGTGATAGTCCGTTGGGCAGAGGTAGTACGTGATAAAAAAGCCGTTTTGGTAAGTCTGCAGAGCTGCCTGATTCGCCAGCAAATCCTGAACGGAGTAGTCCTTGCCCTTGGCTTGTACAAGTTTTCCACCGTGGATTCGACCATATTGGCTGATTTGACTATCCGCCGGGTGAATCGCCGCTGCCGACTTCGCCACAGGACGCACACCCGCTTTGAGCTTACGCACGAAGAACTCGCCCAGACTCGGATAACCACTCACCGGTTTTTCGGCCTCATCAAGGTTGATGTTGTAAATTTTAGCAAAAATACGGATCGTGACTGACGCCCAAATACGGGGGCCGCGCCAGTGAACGAGTTTACCGACCAGATAGCTTAAATGATTCCGAGGCAGAAATTTGGTAATGGCTGACATGGGGCCCATTGTGGTGCTATAGCTTAAATATGTCACGAATTTTTCAGAACCTAGAGGTCCCGATTGACACGGATCTCGAGGAAAAGTTGCAGTATTTGATGCCGGATCACGGGCCCTATCGCATTTTACGCCAGAGCGTCGATGCCCGTCGCTCGCATAACGTGCACTTCGTTTACTCGGTCGAAGTCGCTGAGAAAAATGAAACTCTGAAAATCGACAACTACCCGGTTGAAAAAATCAGCAAAGTCGTCACTGAAAAACCTCTCATCGTGGGCTCAGGTCCCGCGGGACTCTTTGCAGCTCTCCGCCTGGTTGAGCGTGGCATTCCGTGCATTCTTTTTGAACGTGGCTCTGAGAGTGCCGAACGAATCAAAGGGATCAATCGTTACTGGCGCTATGGCGAGCTCGATCGCAGAAACAATGTTTGCTATGGCGAAGGCGGCGCGGGTCTTTACTCCGACGGAAAACTCATCACGCGGATTAAATCTCCGCACATTCCGTATGTGCTCAATCGCCTTGTTCAGTTTGGCGCTCCTGCTGAAATTCAGTGGCTTGCCAATCCACACGTGGGCTCTGATAAAATTCGTCGTGTGATTCCAAAAATGCGCGAATTCCTCCGCGCCAACGGCTGCGAGATTCATTTCAATTCGCAAGTGACCGAGATTTTGTTTGAAGGCCGACAAACCGTCGGCGTGAAAACCGAGCAAGGCACAGATTACCGCTCTCCGTATGTGGTGCTGGCGACAGGTCACTCGGCGGAAGACATGCTCATGCACCTGCGTGAAAAGGACGTCTTCATGGAAGGCAAGTCCTTCGCCATGGGTCTTCGCATTGAACATCCGCAAAAAGCCATTAACAAAATTCAATATCGTGATTTTTCAGAGCATCCAAAACTGGGCTCCGCAAATTACAAGCTCGCCGATCATGATCACAAGACCAACATCGGCGTTTATAGCTTCTGCATGTGCCCGGGCGGTTACGTGCTTTCAAGTGGCACCGAAGCTGACGGCATCGTTTGTAACGGAATGAGTAACTACAACCGGAACTCTCCTTACGCCAACGCTGCTATCGTCGTCAGTGTCGATCATAAAACGAACTTCGGAGACGATGTCTTTGGTGGCTTGAAACTGCGCCGTGAGCTTGAAACTCAGGCCTTCCAGTCGGTTCAGAACGCCGGTGGCACCAAAGAAATTCCGGCTCAGAATATGATGGATTTCGTGCGCGGCCGTATCGGCAAGGTGAACCCAGGCTCCGTTCCTTCAGGCACGAAGGCCGTTCGTTTGGACGAACTCCTCCCGAGCTTTATCCGTAAACGCATCTTAGAAGGCTTTGATAAGTTTGAACGCTCTATGAAGGGCTTTGTGACTGAGGATGCTCAGCTCTATGGAGTTGAGTCTCGCACGAGCTGCCCGGTCCGGGTCACTCGTGGTGAGGACAGCTTGCAGAGCTTGAGCCACAAGGGCCTCTTCCCTGCCGGAGAGGGTGCCGGCTATGCCGGCGGAATCACGTCCGCAGCCTGTGATGGCGTGCGGATCGCTGAAAAGATCTTTGAACTCTGCCGCTAACTATTGCGGGCGAGAATCGTCGTCGATAGGATTTCCATCACCCATGCAGTGCTGGTCGACTTCAGAGCCTCTGACACGAGGTTCTGGCATCGGACGTGGCGTGATGGGTTTGATTTTATCAGCGGCTTGCTTGCAAGGCGGAGGCGCATCTTCATTGCCGTTACCACGCTCACCCCAGCCGACATCGCCAGCGTAAGATACAAATGGTGTTAAGATCATCATCAACACAAGTAGATGTTTCATAAGTCCCCTATTTCGTGATCGGAACGAGTTGAATATTTAAATTATAAACTTCGCGCGTTTTTCCTGAGCCCATGATCTTCGCCATTTTACGGCGGAAAAGACGGATCTCTTCTTTAGCCTGCGAAAGTTTATCAGGATCTGCGGGAATCGTGATGGAGGTAATATCTCTGAGATTTAAATCCACATTGTAGAGAGCCTCCATCGCGTGCTTCATGACATTAGCGTGAGACTCCTTCAGAACATCCGAAGGCGTATCATGGGTGCTCGTCACTCGGTGCTGAAGGCGCTCATAAACACCATAGCGGCTACGGATCAAGTTCAAGCGCTCTAAACGCTCCAAGATGCTTTGCACTCTCAGCGCTGTCACATTCAAGCGGCGCGCAATCCATTCGATGTCGGATTTAAAACCCTCAGTCTCCATCAACATGAGAAGCCCGTAGCACTCCAGATCTGCCACCATCGCGTATTCATCGGCTAAGAGCTGGCGAGCTCCGCCGTTTTCTTTTTGCACAAGCTTCTGGCGATGCACGAGACGGAAAAGACCCTCGGTTTCCAAAGGAGATAACTTCAATGCATCGGCAATTCTTAAAATCAAATCACGACCCGGCAGGCGACGGCCGTGAAGAAGTTCAGACACGCGTCCCGGAGAAATCCCTAGATCTCTCGCAAAGGCACGAAGCGAATACTTCGCATTCTTTTCTTGGCGTTTTGTCAAAACATCATAAAGGAAAACGGAGATATCCGAGTTCAATTTGATCATTTCTTCCATGAGTCCCCCTCAGGCGATACGAACTAGTGAATTTCACTCGTATTTGCAATAATTTAGTCATCATACTGTTTTTATTTCTTGGGAATGGAAACGGTCCGCTGAACAAACTGTCCCCAGGCATAATGGGAACGCTTGACCCTTCAAACCCCTTCCAGAAGAGGCCCTGAAAAATATCCTTTGCACTCTCGGCCTAAGTACGTCAGCCTTATTAAACAAACAACTACGTTGAAAACAAGGAGAGGTTTCAATGAAAAAGGTATTAGCGGCTTCCGTCGCAACAGCATTGTTAATGGCAGGTTCTTCATCAATGGCTGCGGACGCGGGATGCGGTCTTGGCAGTATTATTTTCACTAAAAACTCAAAGCTAATTCAGCTTTTTGCAGCAACAACAAACACGTCTACTTTGACTCAGCCTTTGGGTATCACCTTCGGTACATCTGGCTGTTCTGCAAGCGGCTTGGTTATGAACGACAAACAAATCCAGTACTTCGTTGAAATCAATCAAGAAGAACTTTCACGCGAAATGGCTCAAGGTCATGGCGAGAAGTTGGCGACTTTGGCTCTTTTGAAAGGCTGTTCAAGCCAAGACTCTCAAAAAGCTTTCGCGGGCTTCACCCAGTCTTCTTACTCTCAAATCTTGCCAGCGGCGAACACAAGCGCTGTCGACATGGTTCACAACTTGAATGCTGAAATGGCAGGTCAAGCTGAACTCAACCAAATGTGCCATGGTTCTTAATCGGTTCTTGGTATTTTTGTTTCTAACACTGATAGCCCCGCACTCTGTGTGGGGCTTTTCATTGGAGCAGACAGGCTCCTATAAAAAAATCGCTCTCGAAAAACACCTCGCCGAGAACCCGCAATGGCTGAAACTCGGGCACTATCACAAAACTTGGACTGGAAATTATCACTCAAAAATTCTCGGAAATTTCTTTCTTTCGCCTCTAGGCGCTGAGAATCCCGAAGCGGAACTCCTAACGACAATAGACCAGCTCTTTTCCGCCGACCAAAGCCAGCTTCAATGCCGTTACCTCGGCCGCATGCACTGGCTTAAAACCGTCTTACCGCTTAAAAACGAAGACCTCGTTACGTGTACGGAGCGCGATGAATGGAAGAAGAAGCTCGGCGCTAAAGAAGCTTATATTATTTTTGCCGCCGGAGACCTCACAAGTCCGGGCTCAAGCTTCGGGCATACCTTTTTAAGACTGCATAATCCCGAAAACACCCAGCAAAAAGAACTGCTCGACTATGGCGTTAACTACGCCGCCCTGACCGGTCAAGATGCGGGCGCGCTCTATGCGCTCAAAGGACTTTTTGGTTTTTATCCCGGAAACTTTTCGATGCTTCCTTATCACGAAAAAATCCGCGAATACACAAACCTCGAGGGCCGGGATCTTTGGGAGTACAAATTAAAACTTTCTGAGAGCGACGTCGAGTTCATGGTAGATCACTTGCTCGAACTCGACGGCAGTTATTCTTACTACTATTTTTCGGATGAAAACTGCTCGTATCAGATTCTGGAACTTATTAATCTTGTTCGGCCCAAAATGAATCTCACTCAGGAGTTTAGTAATTTTGTGATTCCGCTCGATACCGTGCGACTGCTCAATGATGACGGCTTTCTTGAAAGTGAAAAGGTGAGACCTTCGTTACAGGCCGAATGGCGCACCCGTTATGCGGGACTTAGTTTGGGTGAGAAAAAAGAACTCCGCGATGCCGTGAAGACTCCGAAGGAGTTTAAATTCACCGAGAAGCTTTCAAACAAAGAAAAGGCCGAAGTGCTTGAGGCCTCGATGAGTTATATGGCCATCAAAGAATACCGCGAACAAAAAGAATTTAAAGACGAGAGGTATGCGCTGGCCGTTCAACGCGCGAAGCTTGGCCAGATTACTGGACCTATGATCATAGACCCGCCGGCATCGCCCTTACTCAGTCATCGGGCCATGGGCGCTTATTTTGGCTATGGCTCGTATGATGAAAAAAGCTATTTCAGTTTTAAGTACCGCCGCGCTTTTCATGATCTGCTTTCAGACGATACGGGACTTTCTCCATTTATTCACTTAGAAGTTCTCAGTCTTGAGTTCCGCTACTTCTTGACCAGCCAGAATCTAGATCTGACTCACTTTACATTTTTAAATATCCTCTCCACTTCGCCGACAAATATTCTAGATCACCCCGTCAGTTGGACGGTGGATATCGGCACACGGCCAAAGCTTGCGCCTTATTTTGATTTCGGCGCGGGCTCAAGCTTTGACGTGGCTCAGAAGTATCCCACGCGTTGGGTGTTTCTGGGGCGCATGGAAAATCGCACGGAAGACAGCAAATACGCTGGTTATGCCGGTGCCCAGGCGTTGCTTATGACAAAGTGGGATCCGCACTTCCGCTCGTTGTTCGGTGCAAAATATCTTTATTCACTTCAAGAGCATGAGTTTTTCTGGGACAATCAGTTTGGAATTTCGGTCTCTAGTGGCGCCCACGAAGTTCGTGTCGAATATCAAAATCGCCATGAAATTTCTGACATGAAGGGTTCTTATATTTACTTCTTTTAAGGAGCTTGCTGAGTGAAATACATCTTAGGGCTTATTTTACTTCTTCCGCTACTCACTTTTGCTGACGACTGCGGCTGCAAATATCCAGAGGCCTGCCGCGATCGCGGAGATGGCCGAACGGTTTGCATCAATAGCGAGCTCGGCAAAGGAAATGCCGGCGATTACTGCTCAGGCTCGCCCGGAGGTTTTTGCAAGTATCCACTGACCTGCCAAGATCGCGGTGATAAAGTCAATGCCTGCACTGGTGGAGATGCCTATCAGGGAAAATCTGCGGACCTCTGCTCCGGAAGCTCCTTCTTCTGCGATAAATCACTGACTTGCAAGAAAGACAAAGAAGGCATTTCAATCTGCCAGTAGACTTTTGCAAACAATTTCACTAAACTTCGTTTATGGAAAATCAAGCTTCAAAGATTCCCGCAGAAATTCGCAAAGCCATTCTGATGATCATTGGTTCGATTGCCTTGGGAGTGGTTCGTTTCGCCCTCACCTATGAGCAGACGAAAGCGAAAGTCGAAGCCGCCAACATCCCGGGCATGGCACCCTGGATTTTCATCATATTCACGCTGATATTTTCTTTTGGTTTTAACTTAGTGCTGCTTTTCTTCTTAAGTCGCAGAAAAAACTGGGCCCGCATTGTATTTACGATTTTATTCGTGATCGGCGTGCCGATGTCTCTGCCTTATCTAATGGAAGCATTTAACGTGGCTCCGGTTTCAGGTGTCGTCGGAGCTTTTCAACTGGCCTTGCAGTTGTATGGCGTGATCTTGCTCTATCAGACGCCTTCCAATGTTTGGTTTAAAAAACCGCAAGCTCCGACGGATCCGACAGCCACTTAGAAAAAGCTATAGCCCACACCGATCATGTGGTTCCAGACTTCGAAACTTGTTTTCTGGTCATTGAAAGTCTGAACGACGTTGTACCACTGAGTCTTATAATGAACGGCCCACTTCGGCGCGATTTCATAGCGGAGCAACCCCGCCATAATGAAGCTTCCGTAGTTGATCGTGTAGTCGGGACTCGTCTGATAAAGGCCGATATTGGTGAAGCCAATGCCGAGATATATGTTCCAAGAGTTGCGGCTATAGACCTGCACATGCGGAATGAAAGACATCGTTGAGACTGAAACGGATTTGTTATTATTCAGCGCAAACTCACCGGTGTCGTGGTCCGCTTCAAAGCCCTGCCATTCAAACGAGAACAGTCCACCCGGCATCACGAAGTTCACTCCGAGGATGTAACTTCCCACCGAGTCTTTCGATGTCAGATAGCCCGTTTGCAGAGCCACGCCGCCGGAAGCAGTGACTTCTAGCCTTAACGGCGGAAATTCTTTGATTTCAATATATTCAGGAGTCGTGGCCCAGCAAGAACTGCTGAGCCCTAAAAGAACGGCTGCAAATGCCAGAAGAGATTTCATTAAAGGCCTCCATTAAAGAAAGCCTAACCTGACTAAACTTGAGGTTCAAGGTCCGGAGTGATCGTCGTTTCCTCTTCTGCACTTTTAATTTGTGCAACAGCCGGAGCGTCCGCCGTCGGAGCGTGATGAGCAAAGTCCTCGTCTTTTGTCACAAGCTTGCCAAAGAACTTATTCCCCCAGCGACGGCTGCGCTCGACGTAACCGTAAGCTGCTGGAATCACCACGAGCGTCAGCAATGTCGAGCTGATCAAACCCCCGATGATCGCAACCCCCATGCTTGTTCTTTGCTTGGAGGCTTCATTCAGACCAATGGCAACTGGCAACATACCTGCGATCAACGCAAACGACGTCATCAAGATCGGACGAAGGCGGTTTTTACCGGCCTTCAAGATCGCATCATGCATGCTGAGTCCGCCCTGCATCGATTGATTGATGTAATCCACCAAGATGATGGAGTTCTTCGTGGCAATACCCAAGAGCATCACACACCCGATCATCGAGAACAAGTCCAGCGAGCTCTGAGTAATGAGCAACGCATAGAATGCGCCACAAGCCGCCAGCGGCAAAACAAGCATGATCGTGAGCGGAGTCACGAAAGACTCATAGAGTGACGCCAAAACCATGTAGATGAACAAAACACCTAAGCCCATCGCAACCACGATGTTAACAAGCAACTCTTGGAAGTTCTCAGCTTGACCCACGAATTTATAGCTCATGCCCGCTGGAAGTGGATGATCTTTTTCAAGCAGTTGTTTTACATCGTTGATCGCAGCACCCATCCCAGGACCCTTTGGCGCGATATCTGCTGTGATCTGGATGTAACGGATACGATCCTGACGATTGATCGTTGTGGGACCTTGTGCTTCTTTCACATCCGCAAACAGACGTAAATAAGTCAGGCGTCCATTCATCGCAGGGATTCTCACGTGTTCCAAGTACTGCTTAATATCGCGTTGGTTTTCTTGTAAACGCACGCGAACATCGTATTCCTTACCACCCTCACGGAAAACCGCCGGAGTCACGCCTTCTACGAGCGCACGCAGTTCGTTACCGACTTGAGTGTTTAACACGCCCACGGTCGCTGCACGCGCCGGATTGATGTCGATTTGGATTTCAGGCTTTCCTGGACGGAAGCTTGTATCCACGTCGAGCAACGCGGGATGATTTTTCAGTTTTTCAAGGATGAAGGTCGCTTCTTTTTCAAGCTGAGCTTGATTACTGCCCACGATATTTAAAGTAAACGGACGGGCACTTCCACCCGTCTTATCCTGATCTTTTACAACCGGATTGGCATAAGCAAACGGTTTTAAGAGCTCACGGACCTTAGCTTTAAAGTCACTCGTGTTCACCTTACGCTCTTTGGATGGAACCATCTCAACGAAGGCGCTGGCTTTATTGGACTCCCCTTGAGCATTCCCTACGCTCAAAACGGTTTGTTTGACTTCTTTTTGCTGGCGCAAAATCGCATCGACTTCCTTAGCAACCGTGTCCATACGCTCCAGGCTTGTGCCCGGCGGAAGATCCAAGGCCACCATGAACTCGCCGTTATCTTGCGGCGGCAAGAAGGTCTTAGGGATGAACTTCGCAAGCACAATCGACGCCACAAAGATGGCAACCGCTGAGAAAAGAATAATCTTTGGACGTCTCATCGTGACTTCAAGAACTTTCACATACACGTCTTCAAGCCATGTTTGGAAGCGGTCGAATTTCTTAAGTGTGATATCAATGACTGCCAAGAATTTATTCGAAGAGATTTTCTTATCTGCGATGTTCTCGTGACCTTTACCAGCAAAGTACGCAGACATCATCGGTGCCATTGTAATCGCATCAGCGAGAGAGATCATCATCGCAAAACAGATCGTCAGACCGAACTCTTTAAAGAACTGACCGACAACCCCACTGAGGAACCCGATCGGACCGAATACGGCAATAACCGTCATTGTCGTTGCAATAACCGCGAGCAAGACCTCTTTCGTGCCGTCAAGGGACGCTTGCTTTGCCGTCTTACCCATCTCAATGTGACGGAAGATATTCTCACGTACAACGATGGCATCATCCACCAAGAGCCCCACGGCAAGTGACAACGCCAAAAGACTCATGATGTTGATTGAGAATCCTGCCACAGCCATCAAGATAAAGGCCCCAAGCAATGAGTTCGGAAGTGCCAAGCTTGTAATAAGGGTTGAACGCAACGACGATAGGAAGAAGAAGACGACGACGATCGTCAGAATAATACCGATGATGATGGTCTCGTTCACATCATACACGTTTGCCCGGATCGGCTTTGCCCCGTCTTGCACAAGTTTCAATGTCCCTTGACCGGAGATTTCTTTGTTAATCTGGTCGATCTTCTTAACGATGTTATCAGCAACGGCGATCGTGTTCGCACCCGACTGGCGATAGATTTGTAGCAAAATGCCCGACTTGCCATTTACGTAAGTACGAGAAGTCTCGTCCTGCAAAGTGTCCGTGACTTGTGCGATCTCACCGATCTTTACCGGATGAAGAACGTTTTGGTAGTTCACTGGAATCTGCTTAATCTCATCGATCGTGCGGAATTCACCGAGTGTGCGAACAACGCTCGTCTTATCACCCTTATCGATTTTACCGGCAGGAGTATTCTTGCCCGTTGTCCCGAGGCTGCCACGAATAGAAGACGCCGAGATCTCGTGATCAGAGATTTTCTTAAGATCGAGCTCAACGCGGATCTCACGCTTACGGCCCCCGAGGATATCCACGAGACCGACTTGATCCACCTGCTCAAAGCGAGGCTTCACAACTTGGTCTGCCAAATCGTAGAGCTGTGCCGGTGGAAGTTCAGACTCAATCGCCACCATCATGATCGGCTGATCGGCTGGATCCACGCGGCGGATGATCGCTTCATCCGCGTCTTCAGGAAGTTTGTTTTTTACTTTAGCAACGCGGTCGCGGACCTGTTGCTCCGCGTACTTGATATCGACCGCCAAGTTGAATTCAACAATGACAGTGCTCACACCCTCTTGAGAGATGGAGCTCAAAGTCTTGATACCGGAAACAGAAGCAAGCTCGTCCTCGATGGGTTTTGTAACGAGAGTCTCAATCTCAGAAGGACCGGCACCAGAATATGGTGTTTGCACCATCACAATCGGGAAAGTCACATCCGGGAAAAGATCCACAGAGAGCTTCTTCAGAGAAATCAATCCGGCGATGATAATCAGAACGAAAAGGCAGGTAATAAAAACGGGGCGTTTAATCGAAAGTTCAACCATGAGAAAGGCACCTTTTTACGGTCTATCCGTACTATTTAAAAACTGTGGAAATATAGACAAGCTTGCTCCAAAAAGCAAAAGAGCGCTTAAAATCGAGCTTATTTGCAAACGCAAAAACCCTGAAACCAGGTAATTTTTGTCAAGCAAACACTTGTTTGCGGCCTTTTCACCTAACTTCGCGATCTCTCTCGAGAAACTCAAAAGATGTCTCAGACTGACATTAGAGAGATTTAATCGCGTTTACATCCGGCTTTAATGCGCCTTCGGTATGCTGAGTTCAGTGAGAAACATTTGAACAAAACCAAATAGGAGGTTTTATGAAAAAGACACTCATGATCGCAACAACACTTAGTACACTCTTAGCTTTTGCCCCAATTGCTCGCGCAGTGGATGGCGAAGTGAAAGCGGACTCGCAAAAAGTCGAAGCGGATAAAGCAAAAATCCAGTCCGACAAAAAAGAAATCACACAGGACAAACAACAAGTCCAAGCTGATCACAAAGAAGTGAAAAAGCTTAAAAAAGTGATCAAGGAAGAAAAGAAAAACGGCACAAGCCCTGACAAAATTGCTCAAGACCAAGAAGAACTGAAAAAGAAAAAAGAAGAGCAAAAGAAAGACGTCGAAAAATTAAAAACAGCTAAGCAAGAGCTGAAAAAAGACCGTCAGGAAAAACACAAAGACGTGAAAGAACAAAAACAGGATGAGAAGAAACAGAGTACTTAGTTAGTAATGGCTCCGCAGGTCTTCCTGCGTCCTGCCAGTCGGGGCTCCGCCCCGAGCCCCGCTTCCTGACGGCCGTCCGGGCCGTCAGGTCGACGTTTCATGAGAGTTCTCTATAAGTTTCTGCGGTACTGACCGCCCACTTCGTAGAGGGCTTCCGTCATTTGGTACAGACTGCAATGTCTTGCCGCCTTCATCAGCGCGGCGAAAATATTATCGCCTTTTAGAACTGCGGCTTTCAGATTCTGAAGCTCTTTCTCGCCTTGAGTGGCTTCTGACTTCTGGAATGCTTTCACGTTCGTGAGCTGTTGGTTCTTCTCTTCGTATGAGGCACGCGCGAGTTCAATCTTCGGCGGGATGTAGTCTGCTTGCATCGTCTTAGGATCGATGAACGTGTTTACGCCGATGATTGGCAAGCTGCCATCATGCTTCAGGCGCTCGTAGTACAAGCTCTCTTCTTGAATTTTAGAACGCTGGTACTGAGTTTCCATCGCACCGAGCACGCCGCCACGCTCGTTGATACGCTTAAACTCGTTGAGGACCGCTTCTTCAACTAAGTCTGTGAGTTCTTCTAGGAAGAAGCTTCCTTGATTTGGGTTTTCATTCTTAGAAACACCGAATTCGCGGTTAATGATGAGCTGAATCGCCATCGCACGGCGAACAGATTCCTCTGTTGGCGTCGTGATCGCCTCATCATACGCGTTCGTGTGCAAGCTATTGCAGTTATCATAAAGCGCAATAAGTGCCTGCAAGGTCGTACGGATATCGTTGAAATCAATTTCCTGAGCGTGCAGAGAACGCCCTGAAGTCTGAATATGGTATTTGAGCTTCTGAGAACGATCGTTCGCCTTATAAAGATCACGCATCGCTACAGACCAGATACGGCGAGCGACACGGCCCAAGACCGCATATTCTGGATCCAAGCCGTTACTGAAGAAGAAAGACAAGTTCGGAGCGAAATCATCGACATTGAGGCCACGAGCCAAATAGTACTCAACAAAAGTGAAACCATTTGAAAGTGTGAACGCGAGCTGACTGATCGGATTCGCGCCGGCTTCCGCAATATGATAGCCCGAGATGCTGACAGAGTAGAAATTCTTTACGTTCTTCTTAACGAAAAACTCCTGAATATCACCCATCATCTTGAGTGCAAAATTGATCGAGAAGATACACGTGTTCTGGCCTTGGTCTTCTTTTAAGATATCCGCCTGAACCGTTCCGCGCACTTGTTGCACCGTCCAGTCAGCCGTTTCTTGCCACTCTTTTTCAGTAAGTTTACGGCCGAGCTCTTTTTCTTTTTTCTCAACCTGCTGGTCGATGGCCGTATTGAAGTAGAACGCAAGGATCATCGGCGCAGGACCGTTGATCGTCATACTCACGCTGGTATTTGGCGAACAAAGATCATAACCCGCATAGAGTTTTTTCATATCGTTCAAAGTACAGATACTCACACCCGACTCACCGACTTTACCGAAGATATCCGGACGCGGATCTGGATCCTGACCGTACAAAGTCACAGAGTCAAACGCCGTCGACAAACGAGGCGCACCTTCACCTTTTGTCAGGTAATGGAAGCGGCGGTTAGTACGCTCTGGAGTGCCCTCCCCGGCGAACATGCGCTTAGGGTCTTCATCGGCACGCTTTAACGGAAACACACCGGCCGTGAATGGGAATTCACCCGGAACGTTTTCAAGTTTTAAGAATTTAAATCTATCGCCCCAGTCTTTAAACTTTGGCAAGACCACGCGGCGGATCTTAGTGCCGCTCAAGCTTTCCACTGTGAGCTGCTGGCGGATTTCTTTGCCACGGACTTTGAAAATCAATTCATCGCCAGCATAGCGCTCTTGCAACTCATTCCAGTTTTTCAAAGAATCAAGCTCTTCAGCTGTGAACTCAAGCTCAAGATTCTTCTGAACCTTCTCTACGTTCGCAGGCTCGGCCTTCAAAAGATTCGCAACATTATGTAACGCACCTAAGGTCGAAGCCTTTTCAGACAATTTCTCCGTGCGTTCTTTGTATTTGTGAATCGTTGAAACGATTTCAGCCAAGTAGTTCTGACGTTCGGGTGGAATGATCGAGTGCTCTTCTGCAGAGAGAACATTTTTCTTAAACTCTTCATCCATTGCCCAGTTGTTCGTTGGATTCTTCTCAGTCAGAAGGTCGGCCATTTTAAAGAACAACTTATTCACACCGCCATCGTTGAATTGCGAGGCTTGCGTGAGGAACACAGGCACTTTAACTTTTTCATCAAAGATCTTGCGTGAACGCTTGTATTGCTTCGTTACATCACGAAGAGCATCCATGGCGCCACGACGATCGGCTTTATTCACGGCAATCAGGTCCGCGAAGTCGATCATGTCGATCTTTTCAAGCTGTGACTGTGCGCCGAAGTCCGATGTCATCACGTACATGGACATATCACTGACTTCGGTGATCGCCATATTGCCCTGACCGATACCCGAAGTTTCTGCGATGATCAGATCAAAGTTAAAGTTTTTCAAATATTTCAAAATCGAAGGAAGGCTTGAAGCAATCTCTCGGCCGGAACCGCGTGAAGCTACGGAACGCATGTAAGCATGCCCACGGCTGAGAGAATTCATGCGAATACGGTCACCCAAGAGCGAGCCGCCGGTTTTGCGCTTGGAAGGATCCACACACACCACCGCGATGTTTTTATCCGGATACGCGTTTAAGAAACGCTGAACGATTTCATCGATCAAGCTCGATTTACCGGCACCACCCGTTCCTGTAATCCCAAGAACCGGAGGTACGCCTTTAGCGGCTTTAAACTTATCAAGGCCGCTGCCTTTCATAAGCGTGTGAACTTTAGCTTCATCAACGCCATTCTCAATCATCGAAAGCGCGCGACCTAAATCGAAAGACGGAATCGTGTCTTTGGCGAATGGATTTTCAACTTTGTGCTCGATGACTTTAGCTTTTGCTTCCGCCATGTCGAAGTCACAGCCACGCACGATCATTTCAATCATGCCTTCAAGACCCAAACGACGACCGTCATCCGGGTGGAAGATCTGAGCAATGCCGTAAGCTTCCAGTTCACGCTTTTCATCGTGAACGATCACTCCGCCGCCACCGCCGTAGATTTTCACGTAGCTCGCACCATTCATGTCGAGGAGGTCCTTCATGTATTTGAAGTACTCCATGTGACCGCCCTGGTAAGAACTGATGCACACGCCTTGAGCGCCTTCTTGCAAAACGGCTTTGACCACATCGCTCACCGAGCGGTTATGCCCCAAGTGAATGACCTCAGCCCCCATCTCTTGCAAAATTCTTCGCATGATATTGATGCTGGCGTCGTGGCCGTCAAACAAAGCAGCCGCAGTGACAATACGAACAGGATTCTTCGGCGTGTACATAAAAACTAAATTCCTTTAAAAGCAGGTTTGCGTTTCTCTACGAAAGCGCGGGTTCCTTCGCGCACATCTTCAGTAGCAAAGAGTTCACCGAAATGATCGGCCTCGACTTTTTGTGCTTCTTCAATATCAAGCTCATAAGACTGATTGATGGATTTCTTAGCTGCAGCAACGGCAATCGGCCCGCGAGAAAGAATCGTGCCCACGGTCTTCATCACAGTATTCATGAGTTCTGCTTGCGGCACAACCTTGTTTACAAGGCCCAACTGCAATGCTTCCACCGCCGTAATCATGTCGCCCGTGTAAGTCAGCTCACGGGCTTTACGGATACCCACGGCACGCGCAAGGCGAACGGTCCCGCCGAATCCTGGGATTAAACCAAGACTCACTTCCGGCAAACCGAATTTTGCATTTTCAGAGGCAAAGATGAAATCGCAACCCAGTGCGAGTTCCAAACCGCCACCCAACGCAAATCCGTTGACTGCTGCAATCACGGGGATTTTCAAAAGGTTCAATTCGTGGAAAATGGACTGACCACGAAGAGCAAACAATTTTGCCTGCTCCACATTGAGATCGGACATTTCTTTGATATCAGCGCCTGCTACGAAAGCTTTTTCGCCGGAGCCTGTGATGATCAAAGCGCGAGAGCTTTCGTAAGGCATCTCGCCGATCTGGCGAAGAGCATCGGCCATATCATTCAATACTTGTTGATTGAGAGCGTTCAGAGCCTCTGGGCGCTGAATTGTCAGAACCCAAACACCATTGTCTTTGAGTTCAAGATTAATCGCTTTGTAAGAAAACTGAGAAGACATTTTTTAATCCTTATTTTTGTGAGTAATCGTAGAAGCCACGGCCCGTTTTACGGCCGAGCCATCCCGCTTCAACATATTTCACGAGAAGTGGGCACGGACGGTATTTAGAATCACCCAAACCGTCATGCAGAACATTCATAATCGCCAAGCAAGTATCAAGACCGATAAAGTCCGCCAACGTGAGCGGCCCCATCGGCTGATTTGTTCCGAGTTTCATCGCGTTGTCGATGGCTTCCACATTCGCAATGCCTTCATGAAGAGTGTAAACCGCTTCGTTGATCATCGGCATGAGGATGCGGTTGACGATAAAGCCGGGCATGTCTTTCACTGACTCAACGAAAACTTTATCCATTTTTTCAGAGAGAGCTTTCACAGTTTTGAAAGTCTCATCCGAAGTTTGCAAACCTTTGATACCTTCCACAAGCTTCATCAATGGAACCGGATTCATGAAGTGCATGCCCGCCACTTGCGTTGGGCGCTTTGTAACGGCGGCAATTTTTGTGATAGAGATTGAAGACGTGTTAGACGCCAGGATTGCCGTTGGCTTTGCCACTTCATCAAGTTGTTTGAAGATCTTTAATTTAAGATCTACGTTTTCCGTCGCTGCTTCCACAATCACGTCGCAGTCTTTGAGCGCTGACATGTCTTGAGAGGTTTTGATACGGCCGAGGAGTTCCGCTTTCTGAGCTTCTGTCATCGTCGCTTTTTTGATAAGGCGATCGCATGATCCAGAAATTGTCGCCATGCCTTTTTCAAGAGCCGCTGATGCCACGTCAACCATCACAACTTGATAACCGAATTGTGCTGCCACTTGCGCGATCCCATTTCCCATTTGACCAGCACCCACAACACCCATGGAACGAACGTCAGAAATATTCATAAACTCTCCTTTTTATGCAAAGCGTAATAAGCCGTAAATTGAACCCCACATTCCTACCGCGACCCAAGGGAGTGGTCAAACTTAGTCATACCACAAAGTGAGGGTGCTGCTTCAGCTTCGGGCCTCCGGCCCTGCGCTCTGCCCGCGGGCGCGGCTTTTGCCCTGATTTTGAGCAATCCCTCTCACTCTGGGAGCAGAAGACTTGCTACGGCATCGCTTTCGTGATGTGCTGTGGCTACAACAGCATGAGGTGCCCCGTGAAAACTCTTTTGATGACCTTCGCTTTGTTTGCCGTTTCGAGCATTGCTTCTGCCACCAATTACACTTTCAAACAGTCCCAATTCAATCTCAAAGGCACGATTAAAAATGCCACCACGAACACCACGACTCCGATCTTTAACCTGAATGGAACTGCGATGTGGACGGAAGACGCCGACGACACCTACGGCTCACCGAAAGCACAAATCACCATCCGCCGCACCACCTACGATTGCGACGATGTGAATTACTCTTACGACGATGACTACTCATGCGAGATCCAAGGCGCCAAGTTCCAGCAAATCCTCGACGATTTAGTCACTCACGACGATGATTTCACGACCGCCCAAGGCATTATCAAACGCTACTTCGACGATGCCGCCTACTATGAGAGTGTTAAAATTCCTCTCGGTAAATTGGACCAAGTCGGCGAAACAACCGACAGCAAAGAACTCACCGATCCTGACAATCAGAACATGTCCGTGGATGTTGAAATGTCGACGACAGGCATGCACCCGCTCTAGAGCCCTCTCTTAGTCCGGCTACGACTTCCTGGTCTTGGAGGCCCTCCAAAGTCCTGCGACAATAATTAAGCATGCGTCGTGGCTTTTTTCTTACTCTTACTTTCATTTCACAGATTGGTTTTGCGGCCGAGACTCCGGTCGTTTCATTTTACCGCAATCAGCAAAGCCTTTTCCCCTCCGGCCAAGCAAGCCGCGACGATCTTGAAGCCAAAATTCTCCGCCGCGATTTTGAACCTTGGCTGCGCGTGACCTGGAATAAAAAATCCTACGAAGTTCCCGGCGAGACCGTGATTCGCGACGTGCAGGTGACGCAAAACCTTATCACCAAAGAAACTCTGAAGCTCATGAAGGAGCCTCAAGACGGCGCAAAAACCGCCGGTGTGGTGAGTGCAAAAACCTCACTTAAAGTCCTTCGCACGAATAGCTATTGGGCGGAAGTTCTCGACAGCAAACAGAAGATCCAAGGTTGGGCGCCGTTACATTTGCTCGAGTCCCCGGTTGAAGACGAAGGCGTTTTTATCACTCTCACCGACAGCTTTTTGAAGAAGACTCCGCAGAACTCTTCGGCGATCATTACAACTGTGCCGCGCATGCAACGCCTGACTTCGCTGGGTATTGAAAAAACTTTTTTAAAAGTCTCTTATCAAGGGCACGTGGGCTATCTGGACCTTGCAAATCTTGTGGGCCGTGCTGATTTTGCGATGTGGGCTTATAATAAAACCAAAGGTTGGCTTGGCATTTCACATCGTGAAAACGGTTTTCTTTTCACCGTGGATAATCAAAAAATTCCTCTTGAGAAATTCATTGCGTTCAATCCTTACGTGAACCGCGGCGTTGCTTGTCAGAAACTGATGGACGACGCGCCGTCGATTCGTTCACGGGTTGAGATTGGCGACAACAAAGCTCACCGCTGGGCGCTCAGCGCGCTGGAAGGCCACGGCACCGTTTGGTGGCGCATGGAAGAGCCCGAGAGCACGGCTAAGAATGAATCGATCAATCAAATCACCACCGAGCAGCTCATGAAACGCGAGGTTTCGGCATTTGCTCTGGTCGGAAAAACTTCGAAAGGCCTTGCATCCGCAAACGGCATTTTCCGCACCGAAGACGGCAAAACTTGGAAAGAGATTCCACTTTTTGAGGGCAAAAACTATCCCGTCGCGGTTCATCCGGACGGCATCTGGTACGTTGGCAACTACAGAAGCTTCGATGAAGGAAAAACCTTTGAGCCCTACATTAAGTGGGACAAACTTGCTGAACGCATTCAAGTCGGCATCCACAAGGCTCCGCGCCACCTGCGCATCGCCCAGATCGAGCCCCTCCCCAACTCCCGCATCCGCATCCTCGTAGACACAGGTGTACAAAAAGTAAAGATGCAAGCCCATATCCTCAGCCAAGAATGGATGATGGTAAAGTAGCCCGCCCATAGCACTCACGTAATGGCCACCAAAAAGGCACAGACACCTTTATATAAAAATCCCAGCGGCGCCCTCGAAAAAGTCCAATATAAAAACCGCAGCGCCTCCCCGCATACCTCACCTGGCCGACCACGATGGTCGGTCAGCCCCGTGAGCTGCGCTGCCCTTCGGGTCTCACGGACGGATGGCCCACGCAAAGTAAGCGACTGGGCGAGCACGCAAGTCTCATCGCACATCACGGAGAATCAAGATCCTTCACGTGATCTTAAAGAACGCATAAGCTGACATCATCTTTGATAAAACTAAAAAGAGATGAGAAAGAAAATAGAAAGAAGAGAGAGAAGTAGAAATCTTAAATCTTCTTATAAATCATTTACTTAGCACTAAATCCATTGACCTCATATCAACAAATAATTATATTGCCCGTGAATGAAAAACTCCTCCTCCCCACTTTTTGATTATCATGACTCTGGTGCTACAAAACGTAAGTACGGAAGAACCACTCATGGAGGAATTGATTCCAAAGGTAAGAGAAAAGAATACCGTCCACTTTCAGAAAAGAAATGGATTCACCTCACCCTTAAGTCAGAAAAAGCAAAAGGCCCATGGAGCTTCCTCACTCCAAAGAACCAGCAAATCATCCGCGAGATCCTTAAATCCAAATCAAAAAAATGGGGCGTACAGATTGCTGAAGTCGTCAACGTCGGGAATCACCTTCACATTAAGCTTAAATTTAAATACCGCGAGGGCTTTCAGAACTTCCTAAGATCCGTAACAGCCCTCATCGCAAGAAAGATCACCAACGCTCGCCGTGGATATAAGATTACAGGTCAGCAAATCTCAGCTCAAACAAACTTAAAGCTATCAAAAGATACCAAAACGACAGATAGAAAACCTTCTGAAGAAAAATTCTGGCAAGGCCTCGCCTTCACTCGCGTGATCAAAACCCGCATCGAAGAACTTCAGCTCCGTGGCTACTTCAAAGCAAACCGCCTTCAAGCCGCCAAAGGCCAGAAAGCCCGCGAGGAGTACTTACAGAAATTCAATGAATGGATCACATACATACGGCAAGGGACTGCGTAAGCGCAGAGGCCGCGCGGGAGCCCAGCCTTCAGTGCCTTCTTGCGAGGTTTTTTTCAATTACGGGGATGAGTGCATGTTTGCTGGGAAGTACGGGAGCATTTCGTTGCGCACTTTTTCTTGCAGGACTGGGCGGTCTTTGATGTCGTAACCCTCGGTTGAGACGGGTTCTAAAACATCAATCGTGATTTCACGAGTCCACACATCGCTGTTCGGAACCCAATGCCCCTTTGGCAAAATCTTCGCAGCGCCGCGGATCACAACCGGCACCAGCGGGGCGCGCGCATTGATCGCAAATACGAAAGGTCCTGCTTTAAAAGCACCCAGCTTTTCTTCTTCCTGACGAGTGCCCTCGGGAGCGAGCGCAAAGCGCTCTCCGCGCTGCAAACGTTCTTGGGCCGCCTCATAGACCCTGAACACTTCATCGCGCTTCTGGCGGGCGATAGGCAAAGCTCCGAGCCGGCGCATCGCAAGTCCAAACACCGGGATCTTAAAGAGCTCTATCTTTGCGCCAAAACGAAAGCCGTTCAAAGCCCCTTGCATCGCAAACACATCAAAGAAGCTGGTGTGATTAAACAAGAATACGCAGCCACCCGCTGGAATATGCTCAGCACCGATGACTTTGATTTTTACTCCGAACATCCAGCAAGAAACGCGGCCCCAAAGCTGAACGACGTAGTCGTCCCATTTCTTGTTATTGAAAAGCAGATTCACCGCCATCACTAAGACAGAGAAGAAAATCAGCACAAAGGGATATGCCACGGTCATTACAATGCTACGAAGGCTTGCGATCAATCTCATACTCCACTTTCTGAAAACAGGCGCTTACGAGCAGCCAGTCGCTGGCGCTCTTTGTAAGCCTCATGTTCTGAAGGCCCCGACAGAATCGCCTGATGAGCGGACTGGTCCATGATTTGGACTTCAAACGGGTAAAAGAAACTAAAGGATTCTTTACCACCGACCGGCTGAACATGAATCAGCTTACGCGTGATAAATTTAATAAAACGATAATCAGCACCCGAGAAGAAGTTCTCTTTACGGAATAGCTGAGCGTCGCCGCCCACATTTGCCAAACGTTCTTCAAAGATCTGCTTTAACTCCAGCTCCGTATAATCTTTGCCGGTCTTATAGAGCTCTTCGCAAACCTGCAAAAACACATCGACCGGATACAGGTTGTTCGACGACTGGTCCGGCATGATGTGCGGGAAGCTCATAATGTTTTCTTCGACCAAGAAACGAATCACCTGGAAAGAGTCAAACAAAGACCGCGTCACAAAACGCACGCCCAGTTTATCAAAAATCTTCATCGCCAAAGCATCGGGCTTCGCAAGGAGCTTAATCACCGTGCTGGAAGAAGTCTTAAACGGTTTCACCTCAAAGCCCAAGAGTTCCACCGGCTGCTGCCCGTCTTCACGCTGACTTTTCAAATAAGCTTTGTGAGTGGTTCCGTCATGATAGATCGCCTTTTGAAACGGCGTCAGAATCTGGCTTTGAATTTCTTCACTGAAGCTTGAGAAGAGATCATTTTCTGCATGAACATAAACGTGCATGCAACGAAGGATCGCACACGACCAGCGCTGCAGGCGTTTTTCAGAATCTTCGTGGGAACTTGCCAGCAACAACAAACGACGGATATCGCCCAAAGTTTTGCGCTCACGCAAAAGCTCCGGCACTTCTTGCAGCTCAAAACCCAATTTATCGGTGATCAGAACTAAAGCACGGCGGTGATAATACCAAATGCGCTCCACATCCTGAGGATTGGAGAAATCAAAACCGTAACACTGAATGAAAGATGTCGCCTGTTCGAGAGATTTAATATTGAGCCTTGGCGTATCGATCGCTGAGCGCCCGCCCGCAACAGAATGCAACATGTCTGAATCAAACAAAAACTTCTTAGGCATCACTGTGATTAATCACAAGCTGTGCGTCATGTGGCAAGTAAAAACGCAGAGCTTCTAGGATTGCTCAAATTGAGAGCAGATTTAGAGCCTATCCTAAAATTAAACAAATCCTGAACGTTTTGAATTTGTCTTTGATCGCGAAGGAAGCGGCGAAGATGTAGCCGCAGCTACTTCGAAGCTGCTTCTGACAAAGAGCAAAGGCAAATTCAAAACGCCCCTTTGGGGTGTAAATAAAAAGGGTCCCCTGACTGCATTGGACCCTTTTTATTTACATTCAGGGTTTGGTTAATTTTAGGATCGGCTCTTAGTAAACGAAAGAGCACGTAGAGATTTGGAAAGAGCCCAAAGTGCCTGAGCTTGGATAATTGCCCGCAACAGCTGTTTGGTAGTTGGCGTAGCTGACAGTGCCCGTTGCCATTGAGCTTGAGAAGCTGCCTGTGACAGTGATTTCACCGTAGTTGTCTTTAAACACGACTGAGAAGGTCTTTGCTGACAAGTTCACAGTGCCTGAGCTTGCAGATGAGAAATTGATTGGATAGGCCTGAACAACAGCTCCTGTGGAATCTGTTTGGCCAACGTAGGAGTCCGTCACTGTTAACTTGAGATTTGTTTGACTGATATTCAAATTGCCTGAGCTATCAAAGGCAATATGACCTTCCATCGAAACACCCGTGCTGGTGCTTGAGCTACTGCCGCTGATGGTGCCGAAGTATGATGGATCTATGGAAGATGACAAAAGCCCCTTCACACGTTGTTCGAAAGTATAGCTAGAAGTACCGCCGCCATCGTAAATACGGCCGGTTGTTTGCGTGGTCGTACCGCAGCTCGAAGAACCACTGCCAGTCACCCCGGTTGCAATGCCGGTTGCGCGCGCAGAACGAAGATCCGTGTTCTGAGAACACGCCACCATGGTTCCAAACACCACAACACTCAACATGATTTTCATCAACTGGGTGAACATATATACCTCGCCTCTACCTAGAGCTATCGCAAGGGTTGTACCACCCCTTAAGCCCTCTAAGCCTGTATAAGCAAGGACGCCCGTCTCATTTTGAGATTATCGGCCCCAGTGACAATTCCGGGGCTCAGATGTCAAGACTTTAGCTTTTTCTTCGCAAGCACTTTACCCAACTCAACTCCCGGCTGATCAAAGGCATTGATCCCGAGAATCTCACCAAGGCCTGCCGTCACAAGCTCCCAGAGCATGAACTGATAGCCAAGGCTTTCGCCATCGAGCTTTTCATAATGCAACGTCATCGTCGAAACGCCGTTGTGACTAAGAGCCTCTTGGGTTGACTGTGCTTCGACCCCGAGCAGGGCCCCCATGGTGCGGTTCTGCAAATCCTGCGTCTCAGGGAACTGCGCTTTTTTCACCTTCAAAGTGCCACCTTCAGAATCACCAAAACGCTGGAAGAAGACAAACTTGTCGCGGGCCCCTTCCATCACTTGCTGCAAGATCGAGTGCTGATCCGAGGCCCCCACCGCCGCCATCGGCGTGCTCACGCGAGGCGCCTGAAGGCCTTCGCGCGTCACCGCTTTTCCGAGGGACTCAGCCCACAGCTGCTGAAACCAAAGGCCAAAATTTTTCATTCGCGAGTTGTAAGACCACATAAGTGAAATCCACTCACCCCGCGCAAAGCTTTGTACAAACTGAGCCATCAACTCCGTGACGGCGGCTTCATCTTTCAGAGCCCTCAGGGCGCCCGTACGAATTTCATTTAAGTTCGCGCCGATGAATGCCGCCGGCATCAGACCCACCGCTGACAACACCGAGAAACGGCCGCCGACATCCAGAGGAATTTCAAGTTCTGAAACTCCGTTGGCTCGGGCCCACTTTGTCAGTGAACTTTCTTTCGTTTCTGAAATCACCACCGAGTTTTTCGCAAGCTTTAAACCCTTGTCATTGTAAACTTGGTCAAGAATTTCCAGCGCACACAGAGACTCAATTGTCGTACCGCTTTTAGAAACAAACGCCCAGCAGACCTTCGCGAGATCTTGCAAATCACCGAGCAGATTTTCAAACTCAACGGCATCGACATTGTCGACAAAGAACACATTTTTCGCGTGATAGACTTCTTGAATCACCCGCGTTCCGAGAGAGCTTCCCCCCAGCCCCACAATGACCAACGATTCGAACTCTTCAGCTTTAGCCGAGCCCAGACGCTCGGACTTCAGCCACAGCTCACTGCGCTCTGGCAGTTTAGGGAATCCGATCTCGGATCTTTGCAGAAATTTTTTATAGGCCTCACGGCATTTGCCTAAGACCGCTTCTTGAGTTGGGTGGCTAACTTGGGTGATTTTCATGGAAAAACCTTATCCAAAAATCCCCCGGCCTGTCACTCGGTTTTGGCACGTTCTCTGCTTTTAAGTTTTAGCGGTGCCCACGGCGTACTTTAAATGCCTGCCACTGTTCAATATTTGAACGGTGCGCGCGTTTTTCGGCATTATAACAAAGTCGACGGCAACCAGAACCACCTGAGGTACTTATGCGCTACATCCTTGCTACGCTCCTAGTTATGCTAAATTTAATAGCTTGTTCTGAACAACAAACCCCTCTGCAAGGTGAAGTCAGTGATCATGATTTAAAAAAATCGACAAAGATCGTCGGCGGAGAAGATGTTGACCCCTCCGATGAACATGTGGAGTTTGTCGTCATGATCATGGGGAAATATGAAAATGGCGAGCCCTATGTGTGCACTGGCACTTTGATTGATTACGATCTCGTTTTAACTGCTGCTCACTGCATTGGCGTGAAAGACACAATGCAAGTTACCTTTGGTGAAAACCCTATTCACGACGGCCCTGTGCAAATTAGCACTGTGAAAGAAGCACTCAAGCACGATCGCTTTAACAAAACCGAAGAGATCCGCAACGACATCGGTTTGATTCAACTCAACGAAGGAGCTCCCGACTATTTTGAGCCAGCGGTTCTTCCTTGGAAAACAAAGAAAAGCATTCGTCGCTCGAAGGACTTTAACGTCTATGGTTTTGGCGTGACTTCAGGAATCGTGAGCGAAGGCAAACTCAACACGAAGACAGTCGGCGTGATGCGCACAACTTCTCTGAAAGCTGATCGTGAGAGTGAAAAAAGTGACGTGTTCTACGCTAAGCAAACTGAAGGCAAAGGTATTTGCTCCGGTGATTCCGGCGGCCCGGCGTTTGTGCAAAAAAATATTCTTATCGGAATTATTTCACGTGGAATCACCGATGACCCGGCAAATCCGCAAGCTGCCGATAACGATATCTGTAATTACGAATCGGTTTTCACCAACGTTCGTTACTATCAAACTTGGATCAATGAAGGGATCGAAAAACTTCATAAGGTCACAGATGTACCCGACGCTTATCCGTTCTTAAATTAATTCATGATTTTGGCTTAAGCTGGTGATTTTTGGGCAAAAAAAAGGGAGATTTTTCAATCTCCCTCTTCCGAAGTAAACAACAAGATTCATCCGGGCACAAATTAAGTATAAAACTTTTTATTTGCTTTCGCCAAGTCCTTTAATGGATTTGCAGGTCGGAGTCTAGCGGCATTTCTCTGCACCGCGTACTCAGCCAATTGGGTCTCGATGTAAGTCAAACCGATGCTGTCGGCGTACTTCAGCAAGCCCCCGCGGAACGGCGGGAATCCGGTCCCCATGATCATTGCCAAATCCACCTCATGCGGGGTTTCAACAATTTTATCTTCGATCAGAGCACGCGAACACTCGTTCACCATGGCAAAGACGCCGCGCTCAATGCACTCTTTTGAACTGAGCGGGCTCGTTGGAGCTTTCAGACCCAATGCTTCATAGATTGTTTCGTCGACTTCCAAGCGTTTGCTGCCATCTTCCGAGTACTTATAGAAGCCTTTACCGTTCTTTTTACCCAATCGACCGCTCTTCTCAAGAGTCTCCATGCAAGGAGCCATCTCGACGCGATCACCGAAAGCCTTCTTAAAGATCTTCAAAACCTTAATACAAACGTCTAGGCCGACTTCGTCCATGAGCGCAAACGGGCCCATCGGCATACCGAACTCTTTTACGTAAGCCGTATCAACTGTTTTGATTTCCATGCCTTCTTGCAAAAGAAACGCAGCTTCTGCCATATAAGGAAGCAACAAACGGTTGACCAAGAATCCAGGTCCGTCTTTAACTACCACTGGCATCTTGCCCATTTTCTTCGACAATTCGAAAATCGTCGCCACTGTTTCATCGCTGGATTTTTCACCACGAATCACTTCAATAAGTGGCATTTTATTTACCGGATTGAAGAAGTGCATCCCGGCAAAATACTCAGGGCGCGGATGGCCTTTCGCCATTTCAGTCACGCTGAGCGAGCTTGTGTTTGTTGCAATGATCGCATCAGGGCGCATCTTTGTCGCGCACTCGCCGATGACTTTCTGCTTAATACCCATATCTTCAACAATCGCTTCAATAACTACGTCCAAAGTGCCGAAACCAGAATAATCTGTCGTCGCAGTGACGCGGTCCATTTTCTGGCGATATTGATACTTGTCGATGGATTTACGCTTTAACAACTTCATCCACAAATCACTCGCATGCTTCAAACCTTTACCGAGAGCTTCGGCATTAAGATCCTTCATACGAACATCGATACCTTTGTCAGCGGCCACATAAGCAATACCGCCCCCCATGGTTCCTGCGCCCAAAACACCGATGGATTTGACGTCGCGTCCCTTCACATCTTTACCCGGAACACCGGAAGATTTTTTCACCATCTCTGTGAGATAGAAAACGTGGATCAAGTTTTTGCTAATGTCAGTCACTGCCAATTCGCAGAAACCAGCACGCTCAACCGCCAACGCTTCAGAGCGGTTGCTCCAACCGTAAGTTTTTTGGATCACTTCCAAAGCTTTCAAAGGAGCTGGATACTGACCATTCGTTGCCTTCAAAACGCCTTCTTTAGCTTTTTTGAAAACGATGCCGCGGCCAAGGAAGCTTTCAAGAACTTTATTCATCGCCCCTTTTGGGTGATATTTCTTGTCGGCTTTCCCTTTTCCTTTAGCAATAATGTCCTTCGCCCATTTCACCGCTTCTTCCATCAGGATCGCTTGGTGAACAACGCGGTCCACGAGACCGATTTTAGAGGCCTTCTTTGCATTCACAGATTTACCAGCAAGGATAATATCCAAAGATGCCTGCAGGCCCAAAAGTTTCGGCATGCGAACGCAACCGCCAAAGCCCGGCAAAATGCCCAATTGAATTTCTGGAAGACCGATCTTTGTGGATGGATCTTCAGAGGCAATTCTGTAATCACAAGCAAGGATAAACTCACAACCGCCACCCATGCAGGCGCCGTTGACAGCGGCCATCGTCGGCATCGGCAGGTCTTCGACCATATTCATGATCTCTTGGCCTCCGTTCACTGCCGCCTCAAATTGCTCTTTCGTCGTCATGTTTTTAATTTCTTCGATGTCGGCACCGGCGATAAAAATCTTGTTCTTTTTAGAAACAAAGATCACAGCCTTGTAAGAGGACTTACCGAGCTCTGCGATGACTTCTTTCATACGCATCATCACGGGAGTTGAGAATTTATTCACCTTCTCACCGACAAGATCCAACTCTACAACTGCGATATCGCCCTGAGGAACAATTCTGATACTGTCTTGCATACTCATGATGTCTTATCCTTCTCTCTCAAGAATCATTGATCCACCTTGACCGCCACCAATACACAAAGTAGCAAGGCCATACTGAACATCTCTGCGCTTCATTTCTTTCATCAGCGTGAGAACAATACGCGTGCCCGTTGCACCCACAGGATGGCCCAGAGCAATCGCGCCGCCGTTCACATTCAAACGGTCCATGTTAATCTCGCCCACTTTTTGTGAAAGGCCGAGCTTTTCCTGAGCGAATTTGTCAGAATCCATAGCTTTCACGCAGGCCAAAACCTGCGCCGCAAAAGCTTCATTCAATTCAACAAGACCGATGTCCTTGAGTGAAAGCTTTGCACGTTTCAAAGCCAATGGCGTGGCATAAGCAGGGCCAAGACCCATGCGCTCAGGCTCAAGACCCGCAAAGCCGTAAGAGACGATCTTTGCCGCAGGCTTGTAACCAAGGCTCTCTGCTCTTTCACGAGACATCAAAAGCACCATCGCCGCACCATCTGTGATCGGGCACGAGTTCCCGGCAGTAATGGTTCCTGTTTGTTTGTCAAAGAACGGCTTTAGTTTCGCCAAGGCTTCCATCGTCTGGGTTTCACGTGGACCGATGTCTTCGCCAACGACTTCTTTGTACTCCGGAGACAAAAATACCGGAGAAATCTCTTCGGCCAATTTTGCTTTATTTCCAGAAGCAAGCTTGTGTGAACGCAAAGCAAATTCATCTTGAGTTTGACGAGAAAGACCCCACTCTTTTGCGAGGATCTCAGCCGTCTGCCCCATGTTGATGCCGACAAAAGGATCCGTCAGACCTTGCATCACAGAAATCACCGGGAAGTATTCATCACGCATATTGCCTTGAAGAAGAGCTTTGAGCTGCTTCACATCGGCCTTAAAGAGTTTCCACAAAAGTGGCAATGCTTGACCGGGACCTTTAGCGGCGAAAAGTTTATCGAAAAGACCTTGGATTTTCGGTGGCAACAACGTCGGCATTTGCGACATGTTCTCGACACCGCCGGCAACAACAACATCCATGGTGCCTGATTTAATTTTCTCGTAACCATTCGAGATGCTCTCGAGGGCTGATGCACAGTTTCTGTGAACCGTGTAAGCAGAAGTTTTGAGCGGCACGCCCGCATTCAAAGCAACCACGCGTGAAATATTCACGGCGTCGACTGGATTTCCAGTGTTACCGATAATCACTTCATCAATGGCATTCACATCCAGATTACTTCTCGCGATCAACTCTTTCAGAGCCACTTTGCCGAGCTCCGCAGGGTGAAGAGACTTGAATTTTGTTCCCGATTTGGCGAAAGGAGTTCTCACGCCCTCAACGATGACCACATCCCGTGGGTTCTTCTGTAGACTCATTCTTACACCTTCCTTGTGTGTCACGAGTGATAGATTTATTTAAGTAGCTAAAATCTTACAGATTTTTCACCTCCCCTCCAAGCTCTTTTAAACACCGAAAATATGAATTTTCCTCATTGCGGCATTGTGCCTGCTGGGCCGCCCATTCATTGACCCTCCGTACAGACCTTTGTACATTGTTGTATCGTTTTACATCGAGAGAGATGCTGGTTTTGTAAGCAATTTCGCCAAGCAAATCCACTGACCCCCTCTCGCAAAAGACTTTTGAGGAGTCACAATGAGCGAAAAGCTTAACGGTCACACACTGACCACGTTGGAACAAGAAGCCCTCGACTATCACGCCAAGGGTAAACCTGGAAAAATTGAAATCACCTCAAGCAAGCCTTGCAACACTGAAAAAGCTCTCTCTCTCGCCTACTCACCGGGCGTGGCAGTGCCGTGCAAAGTGATCGCGAAAGATTCTGCGAAAGCCTACGACTACACGAGCAAAGGAAATCTCGTTGCCGTGGTCTCTAACGGAACGGCGGTTTTGGGTCTTGGCAATATCGGCCCGCTCGCCTCAAAGCCCGTGATGGAAGGAAAAGGCATTCTCTTTAAACAATTCGCCGGTATTGACGTTTTCGATATCGAGTTGAAAGCCAATACGCCTGCGGAAGTGATCGCCGCGGTCAAGGCACTGGAACCCACATTTGGTGGTATCAACCTCGAAGACATCAAGGCGCCTGAGTGCTTTGAAATTGAAGAAACTCTGAAGAAAGAAATGAACATTCCGGTTTTCCACGATGATCAGCACGGAACCGCGATTGTTTCGGGAGCGGCACTCTTAAATGCTCTGCACATCACCAAACGCAAAATCGAAGATGTTCGTTTGGTCGTGAATGGCGCCGGCGCTTCGGCGATTGCCTGCTCGAATATTTTTATTTCTCTCGGTGTTCGCCGTGAAAACCTTATTATGTGCGATACTTCAGGCGTGATTTACAAAGGCCGCACAAACGGTATGAACAAGTACAAAGAAGCTTTTGCGGTTTCAACCGAAGCCCGCAACTTGCAAGAAGCACTTCGTGGCGCGGATGTGTTTGTCGGTCTATCTGCAGCGGGTGCTTTGACTCCTGAAATGCTCAAAGACATGGCGAAGGACCCAATTATTTTTGCGATGGCCAATCCTGATCCAGAGATCGAACCAGGAAAAGCCCGCGCGATCCGTCCCGACGCGATCGTGGCAACAGGCCGCTCGGATTTCCCGAACCAGGTAAATAACGTTCTCGGCTTCCCGAGTATCTTCCGCGGCGCTTTGGATACCCGCTCAACGCAAATCACCGAAGAGATGAAACTCGCCGCAGTTCACGCTTTGGCGATGCTGGCGCGTGAAGATGTGCCTGAGCGCGTGTCGGATTCCTATGGCGGTCAGAACTTTAAGTTTGGCCGTGAGTATCTGATTCCAAAACCATTTGATCCGCGTGTTTTGTTAGTAGTAGCTCCCGCTGTTGCTAAAGCGGCGATGGAATCAGGGGTCGCGACAAAACAAATCACCGACTGGGACAAGTACCGCGATCGCCTTGAGGGCATTCAAGGTCCTTCAAAAGTTTTCATCCGCTCTGCGATTCATAAAGTTCGTCAGAACGTGTCTGCAAATGGCGGCGTTTTACCGAAAATTGTTTTCCCTGAGGGCCACAGCACTAAAATTTTGAAAGCTCTTCGCACCCTGGTGGAAGAGCGTATCTGCGAGCCGATCTTGCTGGGTTATCCTGAGCGCATTAAAGAAAAAATGCACAACATGGATCTCACAGATTCATTGAAACACATTCAAATCATTCATCCGGCAACTCACGCAAAATACAAAACATATGCGATGGAACTTTACAATCGCCGCAACCGCAAAGGTGTCAATTACCGTGAAGCAGAGCGCTTGATGGCTGATCCTAACTACTTTGCATCGATGATGGTGCAAATGGGCGATGCCGACGGCATGGTCACAGGCGCAGCTCAGCACTATGCTGAGTCTGTTCGTCCGATCTTACAAACAATCGGTGTCTCCAAAGAATCTGTGCCTGCTGGTTTAAATATCGTCTTGCTCGAAGACCGCTTCTTGTTGCTTGCAGATACCACTGTGAACATCAACCCGACAGCTGAACAATGTGCCCTGATTGCACTTCAAGCCGCACGCATCTCTGAATACTTCGGAGTCGCTCCTCGTATTGCCATGCTTAGCTACTCGAACTTCTCAGGCGATGGCGGCACTCCGGCGAAAATGAAGAAAGCGGCGGAACTTGTTGCGGCTTACCGCCCGGATCTTCCAGTGGACGGCGATATGCAGGCAGATACTGCTGTGAACGCAGACATCATGCAGAGAATCTTCCCGTTCTCAAACTTGAAAGATGCCGGCGCGAATATTTTAATCTTCCCGAACCTCGAGTCCAGCAATATCTGCTACAAACTCTTGCAGCAAATCGGCAAGGTTGAGGTGATCGGTCCCTTCTTGATGGGCGTCAGAAGAAGCGCGAACGTTCTGCAAAGAACAACAACGGTTGACGGCATCATCAACTCGGTGGTTCTGACAACGCTTGAAGCTCAATTCATCAAAGACGCTTTGAAGAAGAAAAAGTAATTTTCCAAAGCGAGAAATAAAAAAGGCGATCCCTCTCCGGATCGCCTTTTTTTTAAAGCAAAGAATACTACTGACCGCTGCAGTAGCCGTAGCCTGTGTTGCAACCACGATCGGAATCATAGGTAAAACTGCAGGTATCAGCATTATAAACAGTGATATTTCTACCAGAGCAACCATCGATACAAGTAATGGTCTGACCTTCACAGCCGGCAAAAGCGGCTTTGCCACCAACAAAAGAAAGCACTACGAAAAAGAACGTTGCGAAGAACGTATTTAGTTTCATTCTGACCCCTTTTTATAAAAATAATTTTTCAAATACTAAATAAATAATATCTAAAGCAATTAATATACCAAAAATCTCAGATTCAAAATGCTCCACAAAACCCTAAAGACCCAAGAACTCCGTCTTGAATATCGGCAGAAATGATTCTTGAAAATTGAGAGCGAGTCCTAAAATACTTTTATTTTGAAAGCTCGCCTCTTGCGATTCGGCGGCTCTAAAAAAGTGATCTATGTTTGCGACACTTACCAGGCGAATGGGATTTCCTCTGGTTTTATTCGCCTGCTGAATCATTTTCCTTAACTCAGGCTCTTGAGAGCCGATAAAGTCGGAGCTACCCGAGAAAATCACCACAGAGGCTTTACTACGATTCCAATCTACCGCAGGGTTTGCGACGCTTAACTGCTGCATATAAGTCCAATGAGCCGGCATTTGTAAGTAACCCGCTAGTTGAGGTTTTTCTGCGACGATTTGCTCGGGAGTTTTTTTATTTAAATAGAACTCGGTATCAAAAATCTTCAACTCAGAAACAGCCGCGTCCACATCTGCGGTGCTCATACCTGACAAGGTAAATTGTCTGCGAGAATTGCTCAGATCGTAGCTGTACCAGTCACTCGCTAAAGTTCCTAAGGTGGCAACGGCTTTCACCGGCACTTCCGCCGCCAAGAAAGGCGCAATCACGCCGCCAATACTGTGGCCAAAGATATAGACTTGATCTCGCTTCACGAACGGATATGATACCAAGGCTTTGAGCCCTGCCAAATTACCAGCAACCTCGCGTTTGAAATCCTGGTTTGCGCAAGGGGTTCCTACACTATCACCCATTCCAGTTTTCTCAACCCTCATCGTGACATAGCCAAGCTTGGTCACCTCATCGAGAATGCGCTGATAAGCTGCAGCCTTGGGACCAGTGCCTGAAAAATCCAAAGAATAACACCCCAGACCACCAACAAAGAAGAGTGCAGGCTTTGGTCCTTCTCCTGGAGGATTCGTCACAATCACACGCTGAACTTCGCCCCCCACACGGACGGAACCATAAAGGATCTCGTAGGCCGAGCTCTGCTCTCGGGGAAGGCCACCGGCCCTTGGTGCTCCCAACTCATTAGGAATCGTCACTGCTCCGACTTGAAAAGCAAAGCCTGTAACCAGGAATACCAAAAATACAATGAACTTAGACGGCATAGGTTCTCCCAGAAAGGTTTAACGCAGTCACAGGCTCTATTCACCAAAAGTGGAGCCCCTTTTCTGGGAAAAAATTGCTTATTTTCAGGGAGCAAAGGACAAACTCGGCCGCTAAGGATATGTTTACTTTAGAAGCAAGAGGGCCCGATGGCAGAAGCACTCCATCTTAAAAAAACTTCAAAACACGGGATCATCGATCTGTGGGAAGTCCAGCTTAAAAACTACACCGGCGAGTTGCGCTGCTCACTCCCCGGTTTAGAGTTTTTGGTGCCTCCGTATTCTGTGAATCAAATCAGACAAAATAAAAAAAGCTATAAGGTGAATCCGAATTCTGTGGTCGTGTTTAACGGTCCGGAAGGGCATACAGAAGAATTTATCAATAGCAATGCCTCTTTAAAAGCTGTCGTCATTGGAGCGGATTATATTTCTGACCTCTGCGAACCGTTAAATATTAAATCGGAAGAAATCGAATTTAATCCGTGCGAGGTTTCTTGCGAGCCTGGTCTTACGCATAAAATTAAACTTTTAGCGGATTTGTCTGAGCCCCCTGTAGAAGCAACCAAGTTT
This sequence comes from Bdellovibrionales bacterium, assembly GCA_018266295.1. Taxonomy (NCBI): domain Bacteria; kingdom Pseudomonadati; phylum Bdellovibrionota; class Bdellovibrionia; order Bdellovibrionales; species Bdellovibrionales bacterium. The sequence goes on from JAFEAQ010000010.1 coordinate 118,849, forward strand.
TCTTTAGATTGCTTCACTTCAGACCTTCTGATCACGACACTGACCCAGCAAAAACATTCAAAGAGTGAGCTCTTTACCAAAGAATCAAACGCGGGATATTTTCCGGCAGCTCTGCCGCGGATTAAAAAAGTTCTTCATAAAAACATCGAAAACCCTGCTTTTGATTTAGATGAACTCGCTAAAGATTCAGGAATTTCTAAATTTCATTTGATTCGAGTTTTTAAAAAAGGTGCCGGCACGTCCCCAGCAAAGTATTTGAGCCAAATTAAAATCGATCTAGCAAAGCACTGGCTATTAAAAAGCGAAAAGTCGGTTCTTTCCATCGCCATGGACTTGGGTTTTAGCGATCTCTCCACATTTAATAAAGCCTTTAAAAAAGTTCTTGGCATTTCTCCAACAGCTTATAAAAGATCTCTCAGATAGACAGTGACCCTTTTCGTTTGGCCACCCTGCTGAATACTAAAAACCACCTGTCTTTGTTCAGGGTCCTTGAGTCGCACTCGTAATTGAAAAATATTGATTTTAGAAACTTCAACGCCATTGACTCGAAGGATTCTATCGCCTGTGCGAATCCCCGCACTCCATGCCGGACCTTGCTCCAAAACATCCATCACTAGAAAACCCCCTTGAGCCGGGACTATCCACATTCCGCTGCGATCAAAAGAACGATCCTGCTGAAAGACCGAATTTCTAGAAAGAACCATTTCCTTCCGGGCATAATCAAAGACCAAATTAAACTGCCGCAAAATCCCCATCCCGAGAGTTCCCGCACTCGCGGGATCATTAAGCCCCTTAGACTTCATGTCCGGCAGTCTGATCAATATTTTGGAAAAATCAAGATCGCCGAGAGTTAGCTCGTCGGCAAAAACCATCGATGTCTTCATCGGGCCACCGAGGCCATAGCCCGTCATCATTGACAATTTTGGATTGTATTTCTGCCGCAAAAGATTCTTTTGAATGAACGGCAAAGAAAGCGTTGCCGAGGCCCGGTCGCCTGTATCCAGCCAAAAATTTCCGGCTACTCCATCAAGGACAGCCTCGACCACAGGCATGGTTCCTTGAAAAGAAAGGGCGATCACTGACTCCCCCTTCACCGGCTGCGGGCGCGCTGAAAAACTTCGTAAAGTGATTTCCATCTTATCAAAATTTATCTCAGTCAAAAACTGACTGAAGACTTCATAGCCAATAAGCCCATCGAGACGTGGAAAGCCTATGGCTTTTTGCATGTCTGCTATGTCCATACAGATAAATCGAGAGCCTTCTAAAACGTGATCGGTGATTTCTAAACTTTGCACGTCACAATAAGAGGCAGAGAGCGCATTTTCACCTCCGCCACTGACAGAAAAGCGATCATACTGGCGAAGCCTCAGGGCTTTAGCCAATTCATTAGAGAGGATGTTCGTCGCTCCTGTATCAAACATCATATGAAAAGGCCCCTGGCCGTTAATCATGACTTGGATGATGATACGATTGTCTTGAAATTCAAAATTAGATGGCGCCGCCACAGCTCCATCAGAGATAAATAGAGTTGCAAAGATCCACCCTAGGGCGCCGGTGACATTTTTCATAAGGCCTCGCTGTCCCTTCCTGGTTTAGCCGTAAAACCAGCTCCGAACTCGGAATAAATTGCTGTCTTTGTCAGCCGAGAAGTCCCCGTCATAGAAACGAAATAAAATCCTCCAACGAGCCTGTGTTTTATCACAAAGGAGCAGGCCAAATTGACCCTAATATATAGTGAAATACGATGCCCGCTAGGACGTCAGTATTGCGTTTGAGAGAGGGTCATTTTGAAGGAATATTTTAGTCACCATTTCCGTAAAGCAAAGTTTCTTAAAGAACAGTTCACTTACTTTGAAGATCCTGTTCGCGGCGAAATTTTTAGCACAAGCCGCCTCGAAGCTCAGGCGGAACACCTCGCGGAATCTCACAAACTTGTTAAAGACCCGAAACGCGGGCAAAACCTCGCACAGCGTATTTACGATAACAGCCTCGTTTTAGAGGAATCCTACGAACAAATCATGCAAGCCGTCGACGAACAGCAAGCCATCACTCCGGCCGCTGAATGGCTTATTGATAACTTTCACATCGTCCGGGCCCAGCTAAAAGACATTAGCGATCATCTTCCGCCGGAATACTATCGCGAATTGCCGAAACTCGCTGAAGGCCTGCACAAAGGCTTACCGCGGGTTTACGCGATCATGTGGTATTACGTGAGCCACACCGATAGCCACTTTGAACCAGAGGCCCTTCGCCGCTTCTTGCTGGCTTACCAAAACACACATCCGCTGACGATTGGAGAGCTCTGGGCCGTGCCGATCACTTTACGTGTTGTGATGGTTGAAAATTTGCGCCGCCTGGCTGTACGAATCGTCGGCTCGCAAACCGCACGAAAAGAAGCCAATCGTATTGCCGATGAAGTTTTGGGACTCGGGGAAGCACCGGCTCGCTCTGACGAAGACATCATGGCAAGCCTTGAACAAATCGATTTCTCGGTGTGGTTCTCAGTCCAGCTTTTGCAACGCTTGCGTTTTCAGGACTCAAAAGTCGATCCGATTTTAAACTGGAACGATCGCAAACTCAGCGCAAGCCATCTCAACGCCGATCAGGCCGCGGCCCTTGAACATGGCGCCCAGGCCGCAGCCAATAGCACCGTCCGAAATATTATCACCAGCTGTCGTTTGATCTCAGCGTACAACTGGCAGGACTTCTTTGAAGAAGTCTCTCTCGTCGATCAGCTTTTACGTCAAAATCCCATTTACCCCGAGCTGGATTTCGCCACACGGGATCGCTATCGTCACGTTCTGGAACACCTGCAGCGACACTCACCTCTTAGCCAAATTGAAATTTCACAAAAACTACTTGAGCTCACTCAGGATTCCTCGAGTCAGGAGGATGCACGTAAAGCTGAGCTTGGCTTTTACCTGATTTCAAAAGGGCGTAAGGAGCTTGAAAAACGTATTGCCTTCCGGCCCACTTTCCGCGAAAGGCTGGCACGGGCCTATACGCTGAGCGCACTTGAGCTCTATCTTGGTGGCCTGACTGTCGCGACACTGTTGCTGTTGTTGATTCCGCTCTATGCGACCCGCGCAAGCGGCCTGAGTCAGTGGCAGATAGTCACGTTTATAATTTTAGGCGGCATTGTGGCCTCTGAGGTCGGCGTGAGCATCATCAATCGTCTGACGATCGCTCTTTTGGGACCTACCCATCTACCGCGACTTGATCTTGATGAGGGCATTCCCGCCGAAGGAAAAACTTTTGTTGTCGTCCCCACCTTTCTGACCTCTCACCGCGGGATCGACGAACAACTAGAGCAGCTTGAAATCCACTATCTTGCGAATTCCGCGGGATACCTACACTATGCAATTCTTTCGGACTGGGCCGATGCCGCAAGCGAAAATACACAAACAGACATGCCTCTTTTAGAGTACGCCACAAAGGGTCTTAAAAAACTCAATGAGAAATATGGGCCTGTTCCTGGAAGTGGCACACGATTTTTCATTTTTCACCGACGCCGGCTCTACAACGAAAGCGAAGACAAGTGGATTGCCTGGGAAAGAAAGCGCGGAAAGCTCTGCGAGTTCAATCGCATGCTGCTCGGAGAGACAGACACGACATTTATTCCACTACCGAACTATTCTCAACAAATTCCAAAAGACATTCGCTATGTGATTACGCTCGACGCGGATACGCGCCTCCCCAAAGGCTGTGTCGCTCAGCTGGTCGGAACAATGATGCATCCTTTAAACGAAGCCCGTTACGATAGCGAAAAACAACGGGTTACCGAAGGTTACGGCATTCTGCAACCTCGGATCACGCCGACACTCCCAGGATTGCACGAGGGGTCTCTCTTTCAAGTTTTCTCTTCCGGACCTTCCGGAGTCGATCCCTATGCGAGCGCGGTTTCTGATGTGTATCAGGATCTTTTCGACGAAGGTTCTTTTACCGGAAAAGGTATTTACAATTTACGAGCCTTTGAGCAATCCCTGAGGGGACGCATTCCTGAAAACTCACTTCTTAGCCATGACCTTTTTGAAGGATGCTATGCCCGCGCAGGCTTTCTCAGTGATGTAGAGTTTTTTGAAGAGTTCCCGACTCACACCATGGTATCTGCTCTTCGCAGTCATCGTTGGGTCCGGGGGGATTGGCAGCTTCTGCCTTGGATTCTCGGCCGTGGCAGCTCATCAATTTCAGCCCTTGGCCGCTGGAAAATGATCGACAATCTTCGCCGCTCACTCGTCGCACCGGCGATTTTCTTTTTGGTTGTTTTTGCACTCACAAGTTTCTTATCCGTTGCCTGGGTCTGGGCGAGTTTCGCGCTCGGATCGCTTCTCATCCCTTGTCTGATTACTTTTGTCGCGGACATCTGGAGCAAGAAACGAAGTGTTCATTTTAAAGAACATTTGCAGTTTAGCATCGAAGACCTCGGCAAAGGCGCGCAACGGGCGATACTGCAACTGTTGCTTTTGCCGTATCACGCGTGGATGAATTTGGATGCGATCTGCAGAACTTTGTATCGTCTGACGATCAGCCACAAGCATCTCTTAGAATGGACGACCGCCGCCCAGGTAAAATCCAATGCAGACTTAAGCCTGCGTAGTTTTTTTATCGGTATGCGCGGCGGACTCATTCTGACTTTCGCCGCCGTTGTGGTCGTTGCTTCCACCAATCCACTCGAGATGGCCCTGGCGACTTTTCTTTTTTTCATTTGGCTGCTCTCGCCGTTTTATGCCCAAGCCGTCAGCCGGCCTTTTGTAAAAGAAGAACAAAATCCTATCAGCTCCGCAGCTCGTGAGCATCTTCATCTGGCAGCTCGTCAGATCTGGCATTTCTTTGCAACCTTCGTGCAGGCCGAAGATCACTATCTGCCTCCTGATAATTTTCAAGAAGAACCGCAGCCGGTGGTGGCGCACCGAAGCTCACCAACCAATTTCGGACTGTATCTACTCTCGGTTATTTCGGCGAAGAAATTTGGCTGGATTGGCCTTTCCGATGCCGTCCATCGCCTTGACCGGACCCTCGAAAGTCTTGAGCGTCTCCCGAAGCATCATGGTCATTTCTATAACTGGTATGAGACCACAAGCCTGCGTCCCCTTGATCCGAAATACATTTCTTCGGTCGATAACGGAAATCTTGCAGGGCATTTGATTGCCACTGCTCGAGGACTTGAAGAGATGCTGACCCATCCGATGACGACCTCGTCCCTCACCCTGGGGCCTTTAGAAAGTATCCGGCTCTTCAAACAAGCTTTACGTAAAGAACTCCAAGCCAAAGATCTTAATCTCGCCGAAAAAAATCTGTTCGCTCGCGCTCAGAACCTCGAGCACAGCCTTCTTCAGGCCACCGAGAAAAATCTCAATGATTTTACTTGGCGGGATCTCAAGGCCCAGGCGTCACAGCTTCATCAAGAGGCATTGCAGCTGTATCCTACTCCCAACCACCAGGAAATCACCGGCTGGGCGCTCAACATTCATGGCGACATTATTAATCTTGCCGGCGATTATCACTCGCTTCTGGCTTGGACCGAGTTTTCGATTAAACCCGTCCCCGGATCTAATGAAATGCAAAAAAGCTGGAAAGAGATTCAAAAAGATCTTACGACGACCATGTCACTTGAAAAGATCGCAAGTCACGGCGGAAAAATTCTTGAAGATCTGGGACACTTTAAGATTCTGTACTCACCACTCCCATCAGAAACGGCGGAGGCTGTTGACCAGCTCACGGAGTGCTTGAAAAGTTCAATTCATGCAGCTCAAGGGCTTTCAGGAAAAATCAAGCACGCGCAGAAAATCTGTTACAGCCTATTTAAAAACATGAACTTCGGTATTCTGTACGATAAGAACCGCAAACTCTTTTCGATTGGCTTAAGGGTTTTTGAAAATGTTCTTGATGTCAGTTACTATGATCTTCTGGCCTCGGAATCCCGCCTGCTCAGTTTTATCGCGATTGCTAAGGGCGACGTTCCTGTGTCTCATTGGTTCTGTCTCGGAAGGAGTTTAGCGCAGGTCGAAAAAGGCTCCGCTCTCATTTCTTGGTCAGGATCCATGTTTGAATACCTGATGCCATCGCTGGTGATGAATACTCCTGAGGGCAGTTTAATTAAAAACACCTGTGATCTTGTAATCCAGCGGCAAGTCTCCTATGGCCACGAAAAGGGTGTTCCCTGGGGAATTTCCGAATCCGCTTATAATAAGCGCGATCTGCACATGACTTACCAATACTCCAACTTCGGCATTCCGGATCTGGCGTTAAAGCGTGGCCTTGGCTCAAACCTCGTCGTGGCTCCTTACGCGACATTGCTGGCAGCGATGTATGATCCCGCACAAGCTGCGACGAATTTGCAGCGTCTCAAAACCATCGGGGCAAACGGTCATTACGGCTTCTACGAAGCCATAGACTATACGAGTTCACGCTTGCCGGTGGGGCAACCCTATTCGGTGATTAAAGCCTATATGGCCCACCATCAAGGCATGTCGCTTGTCTCATTAACGAACTTCTTTTTTGATAATTACATGTGCCGGCTCTTCCATGCAGAACCGCTCGTACAGGCCACAGAGATTCTACTGCAAGAACGCACTCCGCGGGCTGTGGGAGTGATTCCCGCCGCTGGAGACCACAACCGCGTCATTGTTCGCGAAGAGGTCGCCGCGGTTTCAAGGCGCTATCATAGTGTCGATCGCCCGACTCCGCGGACACAGCTCTTATCAAACGGAAACTATTCCGTGATGCTCACGTCGGCGGGTTCTGGCTTTAGCCGCTTTCAAAACCTTGCCGTCACCCGTTGGCGCGAAGACGTCACCCAAGATCACTGGGGAAGTTATATCTTCATCAAAGACCGGGATAAAAACCTGACTTGGTCGGCAACTTATCAACCCCTCGGCAAAGCGGTGGAAAGTTACGAAGTCACTTTCGCCGAAGACCGTGTGTTATTTGAACGTGAAGACGAAGAGATCCGCTCTAAACTGGAGATTTTTATTTCTCCGGAGTCGAGCGCTGAAATTCGCCACCTCACACTGACAAACGAATCCGACGCCCCTCGAGAGCTTGAGATAACCTCTTATGCTGAAATCGTGATGAATACTCCCGCCGCGGATATTGCTCACCCTGCCTTTTCAAACCTTTTCATGGAAACCGAATTTATTCCTGAGCACCAGGCACTGATTGCACGCCGACGCCCGCGCTCAGCAAAAGAAACGGAACTGTGGACCTCGCAAATTCTTTCACTTCAAAATCCGACGAATTTCGAAATCGAGTATGAAACAGACCGTATGAAATTTCTAGGCCGCGGCCGCGATATCCGTCATGCGCGGGCGATAAATACAAACGAAAAACTCACCCGGTCCGTTGGCGCGGTTCTGGATCCGATTTTTAGCCTGCGAACACGAGTGCATCTCGAACCCGGAGCCACAACCACGATTCAGTTCACAACGGCCGTCGCCACCTCCCGCGATGAAATCCTACGGCTCGCGGAAAGCTATCATGAAGCCGGCAGTTACGAGCGAGTTTCGTCTCTTGCCTGGGCCCAGGCTCAGGTCAAGATGCACTACCTCAATATTGAACCAGATGAGGCCCATCTTTATCAGCGCCTGGCTTCAAGATTATTCTATCTGGATTCTTCTCTGCGCCCCGCAAGTTCTATTATAAAACACAACAAGCGTGATCTGACACAGCTCTGGGCCCAGGGTATTTCCGGCGACTTCCCAATAATTCTTGTTCGCGTAGAAGAAAACGAAGATCGGGTGATCGTGCGCCAGCTTTTAAAAGCCCAAGAGTACTTCGCGATGAAACGGCTGACCGTGGATCTTGTCATTATGAACGGCAAAGAACATTCCTACGGTCAAGAGCTTCAACAAATGCTGGAGGCCATGGTTCACATGTCGCCGCCACCGGCCGAGCTGCCTCAATCCCGCGGCAAGGTTTTCATTATCCGCGAAGACCTACTGACCCGTGAAGACCGCTTAGTCATCTACACCGAAGCGCGTGTCGCTTTGTTTGCAAGTCAGGGAAGTCTTTCAGATCAAGTCAATCGCATGCTTCATACACTCCCTCCCCCTGCCGCCGGCGTAGAAATTCAATGTCACGAAAAAGCCCCTCCACTTGAAACTCCCGAGCTAGAATACTTTAACGGCGTCGGCGGATTTACTCCGGATGGCCGCGAATACGTCATTGCACTTAAAAATGAAAACGACGCAACACCGGCACCGTGGATCAATGTTATTTCTAATGGCAAGTTCGGTTTCCAGGTTTCCGAAAGTGGTTCTGGCTATACGTGGTCCATGAATAGCCGCGAAAATCAGATCACGCCGTGGTCGAACGATCCCGTTTGCGACCCCTGCGGCGAGTGCTTTTATATTTTTGATTTGGACTCCCGCTGCTTATGGAGTCCGACCGCCCTCCCGATCCGAGTCAAAGAGGCGACTTATATCGCACGCCACGGACAAGGGTACTCACGCTTTGAGCACCTCTCGCATGGCATTCATAGCACGCTCACGCAGTTTGTACCGATGGATCAGCCGGTGAAGATCTCAGAGATCCGACTCGAAAACCGTTCGAACCAATGGCGCCGCTTATCGGTTTATTCCTATGTTGAGTGGCTCCTCGGCTTTTCGCGGGCAACGATGGCACCTACGACCGTGACTGAGTTCGACAGCGACACCGGCGCCATGTTTGCATTCAATGCCCGTCATAACGAGTATGGAACTCGCATCGCTTTTGCCGGCTTCCTCAATCACAAACAAACCATGACCGGAGATCGCCGTGAGTTCATCGGCAGAAACAGCAGTCTTCGCCGACCGCTCGGCATTCTGCGCAGCGAACAGCTTTCAAACCGCACTGGCGCCGCCTTTGATCCGTGCGGTGCCTTTCAGACGGATATTGTGATCGGCCCCGGAGAAGCCGTGAAGCTTCCATTCATCCTTGGTCAGGCAGAAAGCCGCGAAGAGGCCCACGGAATTATTCTTGAGCTCCGCAATCAGTTCACCGAAAACATGCTTGCGAGTGTCATCGCCCAATGGAACGAATGGCTGGATAAAGTTCAGGTAGAAACTCCGGATAAATCCTTTGATTTACTGTTAAACCGCTGGCTGCTTTATCAAAATATCAGCTGTCGTTACTGGGCACGCTCCGGATTCTATCAGGCCGGCGGCGCCTTTGGCTTCCGCGACCAATTGCAAGACGTTATGGCACTGACCATCTCGATGCCTGAAACTGCACGCAAACACATCTTGCGCGCCTCAAGCCGTCAGTTCCTTGAAGGCGACGTTCAGCATTGGTGGCATCCGCCGCTGGGCCGAGGCGTGCGCACGCATTTTTCGGATGACCTCCTATGGCTGCCGTTTGTGACTTTCAATTACTTGCAAGTGACGAAGGACTTTTCGATCCTCGATCAAGAAACGAACTTCCTAGAAGGCCCTCTGTTAACTCAAGAGCAGGAAGATTCGTACTTCACACCGACGACCTCGCAAGAAAGTGCGAGTCTCTTTGAGCACTGCGCCCGGGCCTTGGACCGAAGCTTAAAAGTCGGCGTCCATGGTCTGCCTCTGATGGGTTGTGGCGACTGGAATGACGGCATGAACCGCGTTGGTAAAGACGGTAAAGGTGAAAGCGTCTGGCTCGGCTGGTTCCTGCATCAGAACTTGATTCAATTCTCAGCCATTGCCGACGCCCGCGATGAAAAGTTGCGTGCTCAAAACTGGCGCAATCACGCGGCTCATTTAAAGAGCGCGCTAGAGGATAAGGGCTGGGATGGTGACTGGTACCGCCGCGCTTTCTATGACGACGGCACGCCTCTCGGTTCCCGCCAAAGTGTTGAGTGCCAAATCGATTCGCTGACACAAACCTGGGCAGTGATTTCCGAAGCCGCGGATCCGTCCCGTGCACGTCATGCGATGCAGGCAATAGAAAAATATCTCGTCAACAATGAAGCGCGGATCATTCAACTTTTTACTCCGCCTTTTGATAAAACCGATCACGATCCAGGATACATCAAGGGCTATTTGCCGGGGGTCCGTGAAAATGGCGGCCAGTACACCCATGCCGCGGCTTGGGTGATTATCGCCCATGCAATGCTTGGCAACGGAGCCAAGGCCCACGAGATGTTCCAGCTCGTCAACCCGATCCTGCATGGTGATTCACCGGAGCACACCGCACACTACAAAATTGAACCCTATGTTGTCGCCGGCGATGTTTACTCGCAAAAGCAACATCCAGGCCGTGGTGGCTGGAGCTGGTACACAGGTTCGGCAGGATGGCTTTACCGCGCAGGCCTTGAGTATATGCTTGGGTTGCGGCTCCGTGGTGAAGAGCTTTCCATTGATCCGTGTATTCCGCCGGATTGGAAAGACTTTCGGATTCGCTATCGTCATAAATCGGCAACCTACGACATCCTTGTTGAAAACCCAGCGGGGGTTTCCCAGGGCGTGCAGAAGATCGAGATTGACGGAAAAGTGATTGCCGGTGATCAGTTCATCCCACTCATAGACGATGGCAAAACTCACTCTGTTCAGATTCTGTTAGGAGCGGAAACTCAGCCCGAACGCGAAAGCCCCCTCAGCCAATAAACTGCTGGGGGCCGTCTCTTTTTCGTCATTGAGCGCGATTTTGGTCTTGCCTCACCGGGGTCCTGTGTTAGCATAAATACAAGAGCATAGAGGCCATGCAGGCCTTGAGAGAGAAGCAGGAGATACAGAGATTTGACTCAAAACCAAGTCCATATCAAAGCCAGTGATCGTGCGATTGTCGTTGGTGTAGGTCTCAAGACCGAACCTCTTTCTGAAATCAAAGAAAATCTTTTAGAACTCGAAGAACTTGTCAGTGCCGCGGGTGGAGAAATTGTTGGGTCTGTGATCCAAACTCTGCCGGCGTGGAATCCTGCGACCTTAATTGGTTCCGGAAAGGTCGAAGAAATCCGCGAGATGGTGCGCGAAGCAAATGCAAACCTTGTGGTTCTTGACCACCACCTCACCGGCGTCCAAAGCCGTAACTTGGCGCAATCCATGGGCACGCGTGTGATTGACCGCAATCAGCTTATTTTAGATATTTTTGCTCAGCGGGCGCAGACCTTCGAAGGTAAACTTCAAGTAGAACTTGCACAGTTGCTTGATCAAATGCCCCGCATGGTCGGTGCGTGGATGGAATCTCTGTCTCGTCAAGGGGGCGGTATCGGGACGCGAGGTCCTGGTGAAACAGCGCTCGAGAGTGACCGCCGCCGCATCCGCGAAAAAGTTGCGCTGATTCGTAAGAAACTCGAGTCGGTGAGCAAAAACCGTCAGCAACATAGAAACTCGCGACGCCGTCACGAGATCCCAAGTTTTGCTTTGATCGGATACACGAACTCCGGAAAGAGCTCTTTGCTCAACCGCCTCACCGGCTCGCAGGTGATGGCCAAGAATCAAGTGTTTGCAACCTTGGACCCGACAACGCGAAAGATCTTCCTGCCGGAAGGGCCTCCAGCTGTTGTCACCGACACCGTAGGATTTATCCGCAAACTTCCACCACAGTTGATTGAAGCTTTTAAAGCGACACTTGAAGAAAGTGCCGAAGCTGATGTGCTTTTGCATGTCATTGACTTATCTTCGCCCAACATGCTTCGTCAGATCGAAGTGGTTGAGGCCCTGATTAAAGAATTCAACTGGCAGGATAAGAAAATCATCCATGTCTTCAATAAGTGTGATGTGGCGCCGATTGAAAAACAATTTCAGGTGCGCCTCTACCCGCGTGTGTTTGTGAGTGCGCTGACCGGCCAAGGGATGGAGCAGTTGAAAAAGCTCATGGTGGAAAGCATTCAAGGCATGCAAACCGATGTGCAGCTCTACTTCCCGCGCAGTGAAGAATTTAAAATTTACGATCTGGATCGTGAGACCAAAATCCTTCGCAAAGAGACGGCAACGGAAGGTACTGTGTGTTATACGCAGTTGACTCCGGCACTCATCACGCGCTGGAAAGACTACATCGTTAAGTAGTTCCTTCGTCGAGTCTAGGATTCCCCCAAGAAGCTCAACATCTGTTGCCCATGGACCGATAGTGGAAATATGGGTACTACTCAAACTCTCCTTATCCATACCATGGTGGCTCTTTTCGTCCCGATCATTGCCTCCGCTGAAGTGAATGCTCCCGCGAATCGCGTGATGTGCATCAATGGTCCTATGGAGAAAAACAAAGAATTCATCGTCAGTGTTGACGTAAACAAAGACCCCCTGCATTTGGAATTCTTAAAATCGCAGCAGCCGAAGAAGGCCGCGCCACCGGCTCGCGTTGCGGGTGAAGTCGCTGCGGAAACGGCCCCGACAGTGATGACAGATATCGAGTCTTGCTTTCCAACAGACGCGTCGAAGAAAAATTATAGCTGGTTTGCGCAGTTACGAGACTATATCAACTCGGTCACCGACACGCATACGGAAAGCAGCATGATGCCTGAGACTGCTAAAAAAGAAATCACAGAGCTCGCAAAGCATGCTCCGCCGACACAGACTTCTCCGAAGATAAAGCGCGAGTGTATTGCAGCTTCAATGACCCGCTCTCCGGGGAACGATGGCTATACATGCGGCTATCCGACGGCGAAAGAAGCCAAGCGAGGCTTTTCGGCGAAAACTCAGAGTGTGCCTAAGCCTTACGGCAAAGCCGGCGGCGAGACCTTGCAGTGTTTGAATGATCGCATGGTGGACTACATGACTTTTGCGGTAAACAGCGCCCTGGAGTGCATGTCAGGCGACGAGCCGATTGACTCCCGCGTGATTTATAAAAAGCTCAATAATGAAACGGGCTTTACACCGTCATTAGCTTCTATTGGCGGTATGGGCATTGGTCAAACGACCTCGCCTGCTAAAAACGAGCTCACGGACCGTAAGCTCGGCAAAGGTCGCTATATTTTAGAAAACATCGTGAACAGTAAAAAACCTGAGTGCAATGGCTTTAAGGGCGTTGCCGCTGCTGACTTGAAGCGGTCTCCGTCCGTGAAAAACACCTGTGACTGGGTCAATCCCGGAGATGGCCTTGCGCGCAGCCTGATGTACACCATCGGCTATTATCTGACCATGCGTGATCAGTACGTGATTCCAACACTTGAAAAGCGCTCAGTAAAACTTATTGAAAACAAAAGCCTTGTCAGCGACTTCACAGCTATTGCCTATGGTGCGGAAGGTTTGGACCATGCGAAGTGGTTGATGCAAAAATACCGTGTCGGCCGTGGCACGAACGCAAAGACTTTGCAAAACAATATCCGCAAGGACAGCGTCTACCTCTCGAACATCAAAGATAAAATGCAAGAGATCAGCTGTATCCGCCAGGGTAAAGCCGCCGACAAAGCTTGCAAACAACAGCCAATTTCAGAAGCCGATGCCGAGGCAGATTCATGCATAACAAAATAGTTATTTTAATCACATTCATGGTCAGCGTCACTGCTTTGGCTTCGCCAAAAGATGTCGCGGCCATGATAAAGGAATCCCAGTCTCTTCGCGAAGCAGCAGCGAAAGAAACAAGCGCCGCGGGCCGATTGAAGAAATTAAAAGAATTCGAAACAAGTCTCAACGCTGAGATCAAGTCCTATGAAAAAGCTTCGCCAACCGAGGGCGGTGATGCGGAAGAAAAAGTCGTCAAATTCTCATTCCGTTTCGAACCAATCTTTGACCTGAGCAAAAAGAAATTCACAAAAACCGACTGCGACAAAGCTAAGGGCCGCATCGAGCTTGAAGACATGAGCGGCAAACCCGAAGGCTCCCCGCTCTCCGCCAACGCCGAGGAAGCATTGAAGTGGCTTGAGGTGGTTTGCAAGTAGCGATCGCTACGGTGACGAAATCTTCGACATCCGCTTCCGTAGACAGGTCTTTTTTACATTACCGCCGGGCCCTGAGCTCACCATATCCAGCTATTGCGGCAACGATATTGCACCTTTTTAGAGTCCTATGAAGAAATCAAAGTTTGCTCTGGCTGTGATAGGTTTGCTGTGGCTGACGATGGCAAGCACAGCGCTGGCGATGACACCGGTTCATTCGAATCAGAGCCACGAACTGCTGTTGATTACCAATGGGTCTGCGGCCCTTCAGGCCCGTCTTGAAATGATCGAGCGTGCGCAAACTTCAGTGGCCATCGAATCCTATCTCCTGGTCGCCGATAGTTCCGGAAAGTTCCTGCTTCAAGCTCTGCAAAAAAGAGCCAAGGCCGGAGTGAAGGTGCGAATTCTTTGTGACCTTTTAGATCAAGCTCTGGATCCGTTTTTAGCCACCGTCCTTGCAGAAGACGGCATCGAGGTTAAATATTATCGCCCCTCTTCCATGGCAAAGCTGTGGGTTTCAAAGGGCCACAGAAATCATCGCAAGACTTTTATTGTCGACGGACGTGAAATGATCGTCGGTGGGCGCAACAGTGCGGATCGGTACATGGATATCCCTAACCACCGCAACTTTCTTTTTGTCGACTATGAACTTGCCGTCAAAGGACCCATCGTTGAAGACGTCCTCGCAAGTTTTAACGAGTATTGGTCAAGCCCCCTCAGTGAAAAGGTGGCTGCGAGCCGCCATCCTTCAAAGGGTCCTAGCTGGTCCTCCATCAACTCCAGCAACCCAAGCGAGCGTGAGTGGCAAGCCCGCCAGTTCCTGGTGGAATCCCCAGAAGATCAAGCTTTACGCCTTCAGGTAGCCACCCTCGGTATCAAAGCCCTCGAGGCCTCACCGACGTTTGAATCGAAGTCCCTTTGGTGGGTCGGCGACGAGCCCATGAACAGCGACTCGAGCCGCAAGGTCCAAGGTTTTGTTCTCGACCATATCATCCAGGCACAGCACAGTTTTTCCGCTGAAGAATGGGCTTTCATTACGACTCCAGAAATGGAACAAGCTCTGGATCAGCTCTTGACTAAAAAGGTTCGCATCGAAATCCTCACCAATAGCTATCCTTCCGCATCGGATCCTATTTTAACCCACATTGCTCATCCCATTGAAGCTCGATGGGTGCAAAAAGGCGTGCGCATTCTGGAGCTTCAAGCGATCCCCGTGCCTGGTAGTAACATGAGCGCTCCACCTGGAACCCGATTTGGAACTCACGCAAAAACCTTCGTCATCGATGGAAAAGACACCTTTATCGGAAGCTACAACTTCGATCCGCGATCACAAAACATCAACTCCGAAGACGGCCTTTATATCGAAAATCTTCCCGAACTTGCTAAAGCGGTTGAACAAACCATGAAAACTCGAATGTCGGTCGCGTGGGAGATGAATGCCAAAGGCGAATACGTCAACGGCCCTCCCGTCGACCAAACGATCCCCAAAGGAGAGCGCTTCAAAACCCATGTTTTGGGCGGGCTCGCAGAATATCTGCGCGGACTTTTTTAGTGTGAAGGGATGGCCGGTTGCGACCATCCCCGATTCATAACAAGGTTATTTCGGCTCAACCAGGACGGTAAATCCGCCGACCGCGAAACGTTTTATATCAAAAGGCATCTCGACGCCTTCCATTTGCATACGAGGATCGGCGTGAACTTTTTTATTCACCTGATTGCGATGAGCTTTTGATTTGTAAACGACGAAGGCAAAGATCACAGTTTCATCAGATTTAAGTTTGCACATCTTAGGGAAAGTAACACCCCACGGCGTTTTCAGATCATCACCGACGCTTTCATAGTAATCGAGGGCCCCATGATCCATCCAAACTTTGCACCCAATAGCCGCCATTTTCTTATAAATCTTTAAGTTTTTCTTTTTGATCGGAATCACAAATCCATCAATATACTTAGCCATGAAGTCCTCCTTATTGGACGAGAAAAAGCATATCCTCCGAGCCAAACCCAAATCAAGCCCAATAACCACAGCCAATAAAAAATCAAACCACCCCAACAAAAAAACACCAATATTTAAACCCGCCCCCACATACCTCGCCTGGCCGACCACGATGGTCGGACAGCCCCGTTCTCACGGATGGATGGCCCACGCAAAGTAAGCGACTGGGCGAGCACGCAAGTCTCATCGCACATCACGTAGAATCAAGATCCTTCACGTGATCTTAAAGAACGCATAAGCTGACATCATCTTTGATAAAACTAAAAAGAGATGAGAAAGAAAGAAAGAAGAGAGAGAGAGAGAGAGAGAGAGAGGTAGAAATCTTAAATCTTCTTATAAATCACTAACTTAAAGCTAATTCTATTGACCAAACACAAGTGAAATATTATATTGCCCGTGAATGAAAAACTCTTCTTCTCTACTTTTTGATTATCATGACTCAGGTACTACAAAACGTAAGTACGGAAGAACTACGCATGGGGGAGTTGATTCAAAAGGTCGGCGTAAAGAATACCGTCCGCTTTCAGAAAAGAAATGGATTCACCTCACCCTTAAGTCAGAAAAAGCAAAAGGCCCATGGAGCTTCCTCACCCCAAAGAACCAACAAATCATCCGCGAAATCCTTAAATCCAAATCAAAAAAATGGGGAGTACAGATCGCTGAAGTCGTCAACGTCGGGAATCACCTTCACATCAAGCTTAAATTCAAATACCGCGAAGGCTTTCAGAACTTCCTAAGATCCGTAACAGCCCTCATCGCAAGAAAAATCACCAACGCCCGCCGTGGACATGCTGCCGGTAAGTTCTGGCAAGGCCTCGCCTTCACCCGCGTGATCAAAACCCGCATCGAAGAACTCCAGCTCCGTGGCTACTTCAAAGCAAACCGCCTTCAAGCCGCCAAAGGCCAGAAGGCGCGCGAGGAGTACTTACAGAAATTCAACGACTGGATCACCTGCATGCGGCAAGGAACTGCGTGAGTGCATGCGGAGACCCGTGTCGCCCCCTGATTATTCGGTTTCGTCCCAGCACTTAATGTGCGTTAAAGCGAACAGTCCCGGAGGAGTATCAAAATACTTTTCGCCCACTGCCCGCACGAAGGTGCGTGTGTATCCATCTTCGTGACCGGCATCGAGAGTCGTATCGATATTCACCCAGCGGCCATCGACCAAAGCTTCATTCCACGCATGAAAAGACCCCTTCGCCTGACAGATTTCCGCCGGCGTCATATTATCTTCGCGCTGCCCGATGAGCTTTCCGACCACGACCCGCGTTTTGATCCCCAGAGCCCGGTGCAAGGCTGCCGTGAGGTTCGCATAACCAAGACAGACCGCTACCTTCGAGCGAAGCACAGAGAGCGCATCCCCTGGTTGCTGATCAAAAGTTCGGTCGTTCGCATGCGGTTGATCGTAAGCAATATTGGCCGTCACCCAGGTATGGATCGCCCGGGACTTTTCCAAGTCCGTTTTTGCCACCGAAGTCATTTCAGCCGCCGCCTTTTGAATCTCTGGATGACTTGCTTGAATCTCCAATGAGTCCGCCAAGTACAAACGATCCGTGCGATCACTATTCACAACCTCATAGCTCGCTAAAAACTTATAAGCACTCTGGATGTAACTTGCCCCATCGGTGGTAAATACGTGAATAGTATAATCGCCAGGCCCGCGAACGAGCACTATCCGAGGCAGAGCAGCTCCGCCGGCCGCAAAGGAGGGCCAAAAAAGAGTTTGAGAAGACGTCTCGCCGTTTTTTTGAATCTCCACCAACAACCAGCGAGTCCCGGCAGGAACAATGCCGGGCATCTGAAAGCTGCTGTTAGAAGTTAAAATTTTCGGCGAAACGTTTTGAGCGATGGCGCTCGACGCCACCATTAAAATAGTAAAAATCAATGCCTTCATGAATCTTCCTTGAATTGAATGTGGCGGCGGTTTTTATCGGAATGAGAAATAAAGTCAACAGGTCGAATGCAAAGACTTGCGAGTGGAAGAAAACTTCCAATCCTTGGAGGAATTTACAACAAAAACGCCTCCATAATACGCTCCCGCAAAAGTGAATTCCATTTTGGGTTCGTCAAAAGGCCCTAAGGGATGTTTAGACAATTGACGATCCACAAACGTCCAAGAACCAAATAAACGTCTGAGTAGGTGGCACCATTTTTGTAATAGCTATAAATCAGTACCTTTCATGACCGCGCACGTCGTCTCAAAAAATAACTAAAAAATTTAGGAGAGATTTTTTATGAAAAAGATTTTTTTCGTACTTACTTTGACGACGGCCCTGATGGCCCACGCCGCTCCAGGAGATAATACAGCCTGGGACTCTAAAGGCATGGTCACCTCAGAACAGTGGCGGGACTTCGCAAAACAGGGAATGACTGCGCTTCCCTCAGAGCATGCGTTTGGATTTACTGTCACCGGAAAAGTCGCTCCAGCGACCTTTGATAACGTGAATAACTATTTCCAAAGCCTCACCCCGTCGCAGCAGCAATACATTCAAAACGCCATGAAAGACGTCAAAGGCTATCCCTCCAAGCGCCTTGAACGCCAAGCGGAATTAATAGTTAATGAGTATCTCAAAAATCAAGGCGTCAAAGGTGCAGTGAGCGCCGACGGAGAAAACTACTACAAAAGACAAGGTAAGTTTGAATTCGACGGCCTGCAAACTCGCACTGACGCCGGCGGCAGAACTGAAACTTGGTTTAAGATGAGATCGACTGGTGAACCACCGGTAAAATATTTTACTCCGGAGTATCCAGAAGACTGGCAAAAAGTTGAAGAGTGGAAAAAATCAGGCCGACCTTATAAAATTGTTGGCGAAGAAACTCAAAATGCTGAGTTCAATAAGTATAAACTGACTGAGGTCTCTCCGGAAAAGATCTCCTTTAGACAGCCTGGCCAATACACGGGCACTATGACTCTGGATCTTTCAACCGAAGGTCATATCACAGTTTATAAAAATCTCAAGCAAGCCAACGGTTCCTATGAAGACAAGCTGGATATTAAAACTAAGATCTCTCCATCAGCTCGCGTAGCCCGCGCCCTCAGAGGCAGTGAAATCGACGCAAAACGCGCCGATAGAATCGATGTCAAAGAAGCCGTTTCACGCGCAGGCAGAAAATAGACGAGATCCCCCATGGTGGCTATCAAGGCGTACTCAAAAATACTTTTAGCTTTCGGGTTCGCCTTGAACCTCTCTGCCACGGCCTTGGCTGAGGCAAGCACCCCCACTGCATCTGCCACAAGTTTAACTAAAGTTTCCCGTTCCTATGGCAAACACTTTAAAAATGCCTCGCAACGGGGTCTCAACAGGGCCTCGACCAAGAAGGCCTCCCAAGAGATCACCGCCGGAAACTCAAACGTCATCATGCAAACAGGCCAAACTTTGATGATGATGATGATTCTTTCAGGCGTGGATCTTGTTCGCCAGTCTGTCACTCAATCTAAATTAAAAAATCAGCCCATCGACCAAAAAACGTTGCTGGAGAAAAGTGCTGAAGCGGCCGAATACATTCTCAATGACGGTCATATCTGGGCAAGTCTTGCCAGCGCTGGCGCCGTCGGTAAGGCGGCAAAAAAACCACTTCAAATATTCGATCAAATGGTCGATAGCAGCACTTCTCGTCCTATTTTAAAAGATCTTCTCAAGTCAGGCATTGCCACCTTTATCACCTTTATGGGCTGGGAAATGGGCAATCAGCTCTACACCGAGGCCACAGAAATGCTCGAGTGTGATTGCGAATACGAGCGTGCCCAAAACCTGATGCCACTGTTAATAAACTCACTTCGTAATGGCCTCATCCCTCCAGACGAGCAAAGTCAAAAGGACTGGGAGCTTCTGCAAAAGATTTTTGGCAATATGATGAAGATTTTGATTCACGACGATGATTTAAGAAACCTCTGGCTCTACAATACTTGGCGAACCCGCATCGCGACCGGCGAGTTCGTCACGATGGTTTCGTCTATGGCCACGGCGAGTGCCATTGGCACAACTTTGTTTCCAGGCGCAGGCACTCTCGGTGGCTTGATGTTTGGCGTGGTTGGCGGAACCGTGGCTCTTTATATTCCTGAAGAGAAAAAAGACGAGATCACCGAATCTATCCAGGATATACGCTCCAAGTTCTGGCTTGCCGGCGATGACCGAGGCCCGTTCTTTGATCACAAGAAAAACGTCCTTAGCTTATTAATGAATTGCATCCCTCAGCAAACGGACTGCCCGCCGCTGTTAAAATTCAATTTCCAATCAAAAGCGGTGGAAAACATGGCCTCAATATCGTTTGAAAAAATATTCCGCTACGAGTCTCGTCTGCAAAGCTATTCTACAATGAAAGACACCGCCGAGAAGAGTGGGAATACGGAATACACCAAAGCATACACAAATAAAATCAATCTCATTCAAAAGCAGTACCGTGAGACACTGCAAGACCTCAAGGCGATGTACGGCAAAGAACTTCAAGAAACCGATGCCTTGGCTCAACAGTACAACTTAAAGTCACTGATGACAGACGCGAACTTGAAACGGTATCCGCAACTTAAACAGTATGCAGACTATCGCGCCAAGGTTGCAAAAATAAACTCATTCCTTAATGACTTCGCCAACAGCGGCCTCCAAGACATGGGCCACGAATCTCGCGACTATATGAGCACTGCTTACAGTTTGTATTTTTCTGGTTTTAAGGAACAAGAACTTTTAAAAAGCCTCGAAGAATAAAGCCTATGGATTCTTACGATGAGCAAGACGCTCTTCACGACGGCGCTTGCCTTCGTCATAACGTCGCTTCTCGTCTGGAGTTTCACAGACTAAGCCGGGCACTTCCGTGGGCTTACCGTTAGAACCTAAAGCGACGAATGTGGTGTATGCAGAGGCGGTATGGAAGACTTCGCCCGTCTTTGGATTCTCAGCATCGACACGAACTCCGACTTCCATCGAAGTACGAGAAGTGAAATTCACTGATGCTTTCAGGTTTACGACCCAGCCTTTGTAAACTGGCGCAATAAAACTCAAAGAATCAATACTTGCAGTGACGACTTCTTTATTGGAGTGACGTTGGGCTGCGATCGCAGCGGCGATGTCGATCCACGACATGATGGTTCCACCGAAGATAGATCCCAAGGCGTTGATATGGGTCGGTAAAACTAATTGGGTCATTATCACCTGGGATGCTGAAACTGGTTTAGCGCTCCCCATGATAATGACCCTCAACTTTCGAAAAAGTATTTTAAACTAAATTACATGCCTGCGCCGATATCGCCGTTACCATTGCGGCCGATACCATTTTGAGCGCCCGGAAGAGTCGTAGCACCCGCTACTGTCGTGTGACCAGCAGGGATTGTTTGAGTGGCTTGATTGTTGTAAGCCGCTGCTGCAACTCCTTGATTGATATTCGTCTCTGTACGAACTTCGTTCTCGACGAAACCAAGGTGAGGCAAGCACCAAACGATCAATTGGGCACGTGACTTCACGTTCATTTTTTTGTAGATATTTGTCAGGTGAAATTTCACAGTTTTTTCTGTGACAAAAAGCTGGTTCGCAACTTCCTTGTTGGACAAGCCTTTGCTTACTAATTCAGCAACTTCAGCCTCACGATTAGAAAGACCTTTTTGAATCAGGACATCTCTGAGCATCCTTGCTCCCTTCCCGTTATTGTTTATCTTTTTTTGTTTTTTGTTTAGCCCTAGGCCTTGCGACCTTTGTACCCTTCTTGAAATAAACCTCTATGTTCGTCCCAAAAAGAGTCACACCACCTAGATTCAAGTCTTACAACAAAATATCTTTTTAGCAAGACACTTGGACTCTAGTTTTAAAAAACTAGACCGAAAAGTTAGGAAGAATTCTAAGAATTAACCGGCGAGGGCATATTATGTTTCCTAACGACACCAAATTTCTAGTGGTCGATGATTTCGCAACAATGCGTAAAATTATCAAAAAAGTCCTGAATGAGCTTGGCTACACGAACGTAGAAGAGGCTGATGACGGCAAAAACGCACTTCCGATGCTGCAAGCCGCAGCGACTTCGGGCCAGCCTTATGGCTTTGTGATCTCCGACTGGAATATGCCAGGTATGACTGGAATCGACCTTCTGAAAGCCTGTAAAGCCGACGCAAACCTTAAAAATATGCCTTTCATGTTGGTCACCGCAGAATCCGAGCAAAAACACATTTTGGAAGCTGCTAAAGCCGGCGTCTCTGACTATGTTGTAAAACCATTTAATGCAGCGACTTTGAAAGCAAAAATGGAAAGAGTTTACCAGCGCCACTCTGCTGCCCCTGCAGCCAAAGCCTCTTAAGATTTTTGAACTTTTAAAGTGAAGGATAAATACCATGTCTGCCGCACCTAAAACTGTCCCAGAGGCGAATCCACTCTTTGATAAGAAGCTCCTTCAAGCTTTTGTCGACGGCGTTTTAAAGACCCTCGCTACGATTGCCCAAACAGAAGCAAAAGTTGGAAAACCTTATATTGAGCCGGAAATGACTGAAAAAGGCGAAATCGCCGGAATGGTCGGAATGGTGGCTCCTCCTTTGAAGGGCACCCTGCTCATTTCATTCAATAAAGAATCTATTTTCCAGATCATGGAGAACATGCTCGGCGAAAAGCACACTGAAATTAATAAAGATGTTTCAGATGCTGTCGGCGAATTAACGAACATGATCTATGGGACCGCAAAGACCGCACTCAACCAAATGGGATATAATTTTGAGATGGCAATCCCTTCGGTGATTCGCGGAGAGTTCGTTCTTTCTAAATCATCAAAAGGAGCAACTCTCGTTATTCCGTTCGAATTGAAGAACAACTCCGTCTTTCACGTAAAGATTACTGTGCAAATGTAATCCCCCCATGTAACAATACCTGAATGTCCGAAAAACCTATTGAATCTACTGTGGACGTCCTTATCACAAGCCAGCGAGAAAGCTTCTGGCAGGACGTTCAAGTTATTTTAAGAGGTTACTACCCTTACAAACTTCATTTCATGAAGGACACGGACAGCATCCTGTCACCCACTGAAAATCTAAAGCCTCTGCTGGCGCTGGTCGACGGCCAAGGTGGCACGCTCACAACTTCAGAGTGGGTTCAAAGCGTAAAAATGACTTATCCTGACTGCCCGCTCATCGTTCTCTATGGACCTGGCGATCAGCTGGATTTTTCCTTGGTTAAGAAAAACGGCGCAAACTTCATCATGCATACAAGCTATGACCGTGAGTTTGTCTCTGACATGATTCTAACCTTGGCACCGGTGGAAATGCGCGGAACCAATATCCCCGTCTCCTCCCTGCTTCCGATTGAAATGACCGATATTAACACCGAAGAAGACATCAACTTCGATGTCTATATACATCTGCCGTCTAATGGCAAAAGCTTCCGCGTTCGTAAAGGCGGCGGCAAAATTGATGACCGTCTCCTAGAAAAGTCCGACACCACTCATCAGCGCCTCTATATTAAGAAGACGCAGATTAAGCCTTTTTTCGAATACGCCCGCACAATCCTGACCATGCGAGACATGGCCAATCCGGTTCCGCAAACGGAGCGCATATATAAGTCAAAAAAGCTCATCCACGAGATCATCTCTGAGTTCTTGAATTCTGAGGCCGCCGACTTCCAAGCCGGGAAAGCAATCTTTGAACGCTGCCGTATGATCCTCAACGAGTTAGAAATTACCACCGCGAAAACTCCAGAAGAGCGAATCAAAGAAATCTATAAGTTTACAGGACATCCGCGCAGCACTTATCAAGATGCTTTAAGTATGGCAGTCTTTGCCGCCGGCTTTGCGTCGCTTTTAGGAATGGATGCTGCAAGAACTGAAAGTGCTGCTTTAGCAGGTCTTCTACATAACGTGGGCCTTGCGCAAATGCCTTTAAGTGCCATTGGTAAAGCTCCTAAAGATCTCTCGCCGGAAGAGGCCTCGGAGTACAAACTGTACCCGGATCGTTCGGTGATTTTGATTAAGTCAAAAAAAGTCCCACTTCCCCAGGAAGTTTCAACGGGCATTGTCCAGCATCAAGAAAATGCGGACGGCTCAGGCTTCCCCCACGCACTTCCGAATGACAAAATCGAACCCATGGGAAAGGTCCTGAGGCTTGCGATGCGTCTCTTGGAGTTAACAGCGTTGGACGGTGACAAGCTTGGCATGACACCGAAAGCGGCGATCGCTGCGATTCGTGACGAGTCCCTCAATGGCAAATCTTATGTGGATTTAGTAACGATCACTCAGGTCTTTAAGAAGTTCGGCAACTGAGCCATCATCTCTTCGCGGGAATGGAAGCGACCTTCCAATTGCATAACAAAAAGCTTGTGAAGCCAGATACCTAGCTCACGTCCTTCAAAGTGTCCTTTAAGATCATCACCCTTCACCCAAGCCTCGGGCATCTTTTCACCCCAGGCCTGCCATTGCTTCATCATCAAATCAGCCCCGCGGGACTCAATCCCCAGCAATTGACAGACGCGAATGAAAAGCCTGACGGATTCATCTCCCAAAAGTGCCAATTGCTCTCCCGGAGTGGCGAGGAAGAAATGCTTTGGATTTTCAACATATTCCAGCGCTCTCTTCAAAGTCTTCTGGAGTATTCGCGAGAATCTATAAGTATCGATGATCCATTGCCATTCGAGATCCTTTTGTAAAGCCCACGGAGTTAAGAACGCGAACCACAAAAAAGCTTCGTCCTTTGATGGGTTTGCGAACAAAAGCTGATACTCTTTTTGAGATTTCGCATAGATATTTTGCCATCCTGGAAAGAGCACTTTCCCCAAACCACTTTCGTGCAAGAGCTGCAAACCCCGTAAAGGATTCGTGGATTTTAACAACTTAAAACTCTCTTCGTGAATGCGCTCAGCACTGACGGTTTTGACAGAGTTTGCAAGTTGCTTAACGGCCGTGAACGTTTCAGGCTCTATTGCAAAATCCAACTGGGCGGCAAAACGCACAGCCCGGAGCAAACGAAGATGATCTTCGCGGAATCTCTCCTCGGGATTTCCAACAGCTTTGATTTTTTTATCAGCTAAGTCCTTGAGACCTCCAACGAAATCCAGAACTCGACCTTGGTTAAGATCATAGAAGAGCGCATTCACTGTAAAATCACGGCGAAGAGCGTCCTCTTCTGGCGTTGTGAACACCACCGAATCAGGGCGCCGGCCATCAGCATAGTTGCCATCTGAGCGGAAGGTGGCCACTTCAAACGAAATCCCGTCTTCGATAACGAGCATGACCCCGAAGGCCTTCCCGACCGCCACAGTCTTTGGGAAAAGCTTTTCAATGGCTTCAGGGGTGGCATCCGTCGCAAGGTCCAAGTCATTGGCTGTCTTATTCAGAAGCGCATCCCGCACGCAGCCGCCGGCCAAATAGGCCTTGTAGCCATTATCGACCAATTTATGATAAATTTTTTCTAGCGCTGGCCAATGCGGGTGAGATTGGATATTCATTCGTTTTTAGGATAACCCGCGATTTTCGGTATTGGAAACTCCTTTTGACGATGAAGCATGAAGACCTCCAAAATTTTTTAGATGCAAAGTCCAAAGAACTTGGCTTTTCGCACTTTGGAATGAGCGCTCTGACTCGTCCCCTCAGCTTTGAAGTTTATCAGAATTGGCTCAGCGAAGGTTTGCACGGCAAAATGGAATACCTCGCCACCCACGCCCCGATTAAAGAAAAGCCGCAGACCCAGTGGCCGCGAGCACATTCAGCCCTGGTCTTTGCCGTTCCCTATTTTCCGCACCCAATGCCGACCGAGAAATTCCCGCTAAAAGAATCCCGCGTGAGTTTGTATGCCCAGGGATATGACTATCACCTGTGGTTTAAGATGAAATTGCAAACCTTGTGCGACGAATTCAAGAGTCTTTTTCCAGGGGAAGAGTTCGTGCCGATGACGGACAGCAGTCCCGTACTAGAACGCGATCTCGCGTACCGTGCGGGCCTTGGCTGGGTCGGCAAAAATACTTGCGTGATTCATCCCAAAAAAGGCAGTTTGTTTTTTATCGGCGAGGTCTACACAAGCCTTGCAGTGAAATCGGATGTGGTGCCTGTGCACGACTTCTGCGGCACCTGCACTCGTTGCATGGACATTTGCCCAACGAATGCGATCACAGAGGAACGCAAACTCGACGCGCGCAAATGCATTTCGTACCTCACCATCGAATCCCGCGAGGTGCCGCCGGTGGAGCTGCGCGAGAAAATCGGCGACTGGCTTTTTGGCTGCGACCTTTGCCAAACGGTTTGCCCGTGGAACCAGAAGGCTTTCAAAAATCAGCTAAGCGTGGAGTCTGTGCAAAGCAAAACCGACGACGCAAAAGCCGCTCTCGAAGAGGAGCTCCGCTGGCTACTGACAAGCTCAGGCAAACACCTCGAAAAATCCTTGCTAGGCACCCCTCTGTCACGCGCAGGAGGCTTTGGCTTAAAGCGCAACGCCCTGATCGTCACAGCCAACCGCAAAATCAAGGCCCTTCTTCCAGAAGTAGAGGCCCTCTTCAATCACCCAAAACTCGGCGACCTCGCCCAGTGGACGGCCGCACACCTAAACCACCCATAGCAGCGAGCCGCTGCGGCGGAGACCTCCGCCGCCAGAGCCGTCCAACATCCAGTAAAGACTCTCTCCAAAAAGGAACCAAAAGCTCGCTGAGCCTCACCGAACGGCCCTCATTGGGCCTATCCAGAATTACCAACACAAAGTACGACACCTAGGCAGACGCAAGGAATGAATCCCAACCCAACCTCACATCAAACCAATAAGATCTCATCCGGAAAAGCGACCTGGTACCTTTTCACCCATAACCTGATTCTCTCCCCTCCAAAAATATTTAAATCGCCTCCCCACATACCTCGCCTGGCCGACCACGATGGTCGGTCAGCCCCGTTCTCACGGATGGATGGCCCACGCGAAGTAAGCGACTGGGCGAGCACGCAAGTCTCATCGCACATCACGGAAAAATTGAAACTCTCACCAGGTTTCTTAAAGAGCTGATGAATACAAATAATCATGTGGAGAGAGAAAGAAAATAGAAAGAAGAGAGAGAGGTAGAAATCTTAAATCTTCTTATAAATCATTTACTTAACACTAATTCTATTGACCAAATATAAGCAAATAATTATATTGCCCGTGAATGAAAAACTCCTCCTCCCCACTTTTTGATTATCATGACTCTGATACTACAAAACGTAAGTACGGAAGAACCACTCATGGGGGAGTTGATTCAAAAGGTCGGCGTAAAGAATACCGTCCACTTTCAGAAAAGAAATGGACTCACCTCACCCTTAAGTCAGAAAAAGCAAAAGGCCCATGGAGCTTCCTCACTCCAAAGAACCAACAAATCATCCGCGAAATCCTTAAATCCAAATCAAAAAAATGGGGCGTACAAATCGCTGAAGTCGTCAACGTCGGGAATCACCTTCACATCAAGCTTAAATTCAAATACCGAGAAGGCTTTCAGAACTTCCTAAGATCCGTAACAGCCCTCATCGCACGAAAAATCACCAACGCTCGCCGTGGGCATGCCTCTGGGAAATTCTGGCAAGGCCTCGCCTTCACTCGCGTAATTAAGACAAAACTCGAAGAACTCCAGCTCCGTGGCTACTTCAAAGCCAACCGCCTTCAAGCTGCCAAAGGCCAGAGAGCGCGCGAGGAGTACTTACAGAAATTCAATGAATGGATCACCCGAATACGGCAAGGAACTGCGTAAGCGCGGGAGCTTAGGGCTAAGAGCGTATTTTTTACCTGGAAACAGATGAATCATGTGCTCCCTTCGCTTTCCTCGACAGGGTGTTCATTGCGTCGCAGCAATGTGTTTCGAAACATGTTGTGGGCGGCGGAAACAGGTTTTGGCTGTCCTCGTGTGCCGAGCCATTCAGCATATACCCCACCTTAACGAATTACTAACACGCGCCACGGAGGTTTTTGCTTGAAACTATGCTCGAAGTTGAAGTTAATGACGTCACCGAAGCGTAGTCAGTTTTTTGAGCTCTAATAGAGGGGACGAGTTCAATGTTATTCTGTTCGAAACACAGGTCAAAATCATCAGCACTTCTGCTGATGTTGTTCGTGGGTCTCAGCTTTGCAACTCCGTTTGCAACAGCTCAACAAGACACTTCACATAACAGCATCATCGATACCACCGCCGCGAACGACACTGCCATCGTCGATGACTTTTATACCATCGACGAAGTGCAACCGACTTTCGCACCCGTTGTTCAATCTCCTGAACAACCCCTGCAGCCGGTGGACCAAAGCCAACAAGAAGTTCAACAACCCCAACCAGACCCTCGAAACATGTCCCCGCTCGAAGCTCTCTCGAACCGCCAGTTCGTGGAGTACGCTCGCGCCGTGGCTGTGAACTTGCTCCGTTGGACGTACCACGAGCAAACGCCGTCTCGTCCGACGATGAAGTACGATCGCAAACTCCACTTTGGCCGCTGGATCAACGATCCTAACGACCAAACTTGCTACAACACCCGCGCCCGCGTTTTGATCCGCGACTCCGAAACGCAAGTGTCTTTCAAGGACACTAATCACTGCGTGGTTGAAAAAGGCCGCTGGGCAGACCCTTACGCCGGCGACGTTCTTCGTGAATCAAAGCAAATTCAGATCGACCACATGGTCCCACTCAAAAACGCTTACATCTCTGGTGCGTGGGAGTGGAACTTCCAAACTCGTTGCACTTACGCGAACTACATGGGGAATAAATTCCACCTCATTACAGCCAGCGGTCATGAAAACATGAGCAAGGGCGACGGCACTCCTGAAAAGTACATTCCGCCGAACCAGAATTATCGCTGCGAATACTTGGAAAACTGGCTCAAGATCAAACTCATCTGGAAACTTAAAATGGCTCGCGGCGAAGTGGATGCCATCCGCCAAGCGATTCAAGAAAGCGGTTGCGACGGACGCAAGTTCAGAATGTCCAGCCTTGAGCTGAAACGTCAGCGTCAGATGATCTATGAAAACCGCTACAACTGCCCCGCTCGCTAAGATCCCGATCCTCTACGAGGACGAGATTTTAGTGGTCGTGGATAAGCCCGCGGGAATCCCTACGCAAGCTACTCTCGACAAACGACGCCCGCACACCTACGGGCTTTTGCATGCTCAGCTCCGCGAAGCCCAGCCGGACGCTTACCTGGCCATGCACCATCGCCTTGATAAGGACACCTCTGGCGTCCTGCTCTTCTGCAAAGACCAAAAGTACAACCAGCAGATCAGTGACATGTTTAAGCGCCATGAATTTGAAAAGATCTATTGGGCGCTCACAGTGCCCGGCAAATGCAAGGACTCGTGGCAGGTGAAGAATTACCTCACAGAGAAACCTGCCCCCCGTAGCCAGCGCCGTAAGATGCACAGCGTGCGTTCTGGAGGTCTCCCGGCAGTGACTGATTTTCGGAGGCTTGAAACAAAGAAAAAAGGCCTCTTGATTGAGGCCAAACCGCGTACGGGACGCATGCATCAGATCCGGGTGCATTTGGCTGAGGCGGGTCTCCCCATCCTTGGGGACGACCTTTACAACACGCCTGAGGGCGCTAAGAAAGCTCCTAGGATGATGTTGCACGCTTATCAGCTGATCTTTCAACATCCACACACCCGAGAGATGCTGACGATCACCAGTCCGCCTCCAGCAGACTTTTTAAAAACGCTTGAAAAGTTATAACTAAAAAACAGGGGGAGAACTCATCATCCTCCCCCCTGAAACAATCGGTTGTTTCACCTTGCGCCCACAATCCATTGGGGTTTTATATTTGTCGATACCTACACAGATTAGCTTGGACAATTCTCGTCATCGACTGTAGGTTTTAACCGCAAGATGAAGACATTTTTCTTTTGTTATTTCATACATTTAGACCGTCTCACATCAACACATTTGAAATTTGACTAAGATTTTGACAGTACTCGGAGAAGCGCATTCGTGACTTTTCATACTCAACACTCAAGCCCGTGAAGAGCTTTTTCGCACGCTCGCTATCAAGATTCTCTTCATGCTCCATCAGAATGCAGAACTTTTCAAAGCGGAAAGCTCCGAGCTGTGCCGCGCTGGATTTTAGCATGTGGGCTTTTTTACGAATGAGTTCTTCGGTGCCGTCTTGAATAAGATCGCGCAATTTATAGATCTCATCCTGCGTGTTTTCCGAATAGATTTGATAAAGAGATCTGAGCAACGTCTGATGTTGATCATCGAAGATCCGGATTTTATCAAGCGAGCTCGTATCCAGCACTGAAAGGTCCGCATAGATGCGATTTGCCCACTTATGAATTTTTCCTCGCAGCTGATCAAAGGTCACTGGCTTTAGAAGATAGTCATTCATTCCGACTTCACGGCTCGTGACGATATCATCCTCCATCAGCCCGGCTGAGCAAGCAATCAATGGAATCGAAGCAAAGCGCTCTTGACTTGCGCGGATCAGGGCCGCGGCTTCAAAACCTGACATCTGTGGCATGTAGCAGTCCATCAGAACCATATCGAAGTAATCATTGCGAAGCGCTTCGAGAACCTCCGTGCCGTTATTGACGATCTTAAAACGCACGTCCATTTTTTGGAGCATCTTTTGAACGATTTTTTGATTGATCAGATTGTCTTCGGCAACAAGGACTTTGAAGAAAGAGAGATCCACTCCGCCTTCGCGATCCGAAATTTCACTGTCTTGATTTTGCATTTTGAGAACTTCCTGCGCATTAAGTTCGTATGAGTTAGACAGAATATCCGCGGCGGTGTTGGCACCGTTTTCATAGGCGGATGGCTGCCCGTTGCCATGAGAGGATTGCTGGATTTGAGCCAGAAACTTAAGGATACTCTTCCGTGAGTGACTAAACATTTTTTCGTTCACCTTTTATATCGTTCTAGCCCTAATTTACCATCAGTGATGAATCAGGTTGTCGTCGAGAGGTTACGTGCAGGATGTCGATTTTCTTTAAGCTAGGGATGGAGTATATAGTTTTTAATTTACTAGTTTTCAAGCACAGAAACGCAAGAAGTGTTCGAGTCCCGAAAAAAAATCTTCTATCCGCTCCAAAGTGATGTGGACCACGTCAACAGCGAACTATTTACACGTTTCAGTGCTCGATACAACAGATGAAGATCGAAATTTGACAGCGTAATCAATTTGGTGTTTCTTTCCTGTAAACAAAACAAAGTGCAAGCTGCACTGGAGAAGAAGTATGGATGCTAAGAAGATTCTTTTCATAGAAGACACTCCTGAATGCCAATTGATTCTTCAGAATATCTTGAAAGATTATTCCACAGTTGGTTGCAGCTCCCTCGATGAAGCATCCCGTGCTCTGAAACTCGGTCCTTATGCCGCTATTATCTTAGATATTGAACTGCCGGACGGTGATGGGCTTCGCTTCCTG
The DNA here is from genome assembly GCA_018266295.1 of Bdellovibrionales bacterium. Lineage (NCBI taxonomy): Bacteria > Pseudomonadati > Bdellovibrionota > Bdellovibrionia > Bdellovibrionales > Bdellovibrionales bacterium. The sequence goes on from JAFEAQ010000010.1 coordinate 149,914, forward strand.
ACTGAAATCCCCGAAGCTCAGAAACATCAGGGCGCCATCTTCATCATCAGCAGCAAGACCGCACTTGCCAACAAAGCCATGGCGTTTACTTATGGCGCTGATGACTTTATTTCAAAGCCGTTTGATCCGATCGAACTCAAACTTCGCATCGATGCGAAGATCCGCAAGATCTCTGAACAACAGAATCAATCCGCGAATTATAAAATTGAAGACATCACGGTGAACGTGGCTGAACAAAAATTGTATCTAGATAAAAACGGCGAGCAAGCTCCGACCAGTCTCACCTCACTTGAGTTCCGCATTTTTGCTTTTTTGTCTAAACAGAAAAACAAAGTCATCAGCCGCGACGAGATCATCAATCATATCTGGGGTGGCAAGGTCTACATCACGGATCGCACGGTGGATGCGCATATCGCTCATATCCGTAAAAAGATCCAACCTTCACGTGTGAAGATTGAAACCGTTTTCGGTACAGGCTATAAACTCACGACTTTTGCCAGTTAAAGACAAACCAACATCTTATTTAGCAAGTGCTAAGAACTAGACGTTCTGTGACGATTTCTCCATAGCTAGGTAATACATTCTCGACATCCCCAATGGATACTTAACAAAAGGGGGATTCAATGAAAGAAGATTCGACAGTCAAATCGAATATTTCAAAGCATTTGTCTTATCGAAAAGATCCGGCAAACGACCTCATTGATACGTCGCAGATTAACTCCGAGTTTAATGAATACCTGCAATACTTCCTCGAAATGCAAAAGATCCGTGCCAGCAAGAAAGTTTTGATCGTCGAGGACGATCCAATTTCTTTGCTTGGACTCAGACACATCGTCAAGAACTTCAATCCAGATATTAAATGCTTTTTAGCAACAAACATCGATGAAGCCATCGATATTCTTGAAAAGGAAAAGTGCGATCTTCTGATTGCCGACTACTACCTTTCACCGACGGAGAACAGTCTTGAACTCTGGGACATCGTTCGCGAAAAATTCCCGGCCGTCGACATGGTGATTACGTCTGGTATCGGCAGCGAACGCTACCAACAGATCGTCAAGAACTTCGATTATCCCCCACCCTTCTTCGACAAGCCGTTCTCGCCAGAGAAATTCAACGGCTATCTCAAGGAAGTCTTCGGAGGAGTTCATCATGGAAAAGACTAGCGTGATACCGAATAAAAATATGACTCTGATTTACCAGAATTTGGAACCGAATCTGGAGTTGAAACTTTTCGTCAGCGGGCAATTGACATTTCTGCTAGAGAAATGTCCTAACAACTGCAGCCTCACAGCTAAGATCGTCGACCTCGATGATCGCTATTTGGTGCAGTTAAACCTCGCCAGCGAAAAGGATCTGCTCTTTGCATCGGGTGAAGACGAGGTCGTTGCCGCCGCATTGGATGCGGCCATCAGCGATCTTTCGGCACAAATGCGATTTTGGAACAAGAGTCATACCTACGATACAAGCATAGACTTAGAGATATTTTAAAACACGGAGGATTTTAGATGACTAACATGGATGGCAACCAGCTCGTGAGTGGATTCAGGGACTACGGATACAGAACGACAGAAAAAGCCCCTGAAAGTCACGTGCAAGCTTTTATTCCTAATGTCCTGGTGATTGAAGACTCAGCCGAGTATCAGGTCATTATACGCGGCTCTCTCGAAAGAGATCTGCACCTCTTTTTTGCTTCCAGCCTAAAAGAGGCGAAAGAATACTTAGAAAGCCGTGAGATTCACCTTATTTTACTCGATGTGATGCTACCTGATGGAAGCGGCTTTGATTTCTGCAACGATCTGCAGACCAATCCCGCGACTTCTCGCATTCCAGTGATCTTTCTGACCGGCAAAACCGGCGTGACGGATAAGATTCTAGGACTGAGCCTCGGGGCCGACGACTATATCACAAAACCCTTTGTCCCTCTCGAGCTCAAAGCCCGCATCGAGTCCAAACTCAAAAAGTCGCTCTTGCATGACCGCAACGAGTTGCAATTACAACGCGGTCATTTGCGCTTTGATACGATGACCTATTCGGTCTATGCGATCAAAGATGACAAGCATGAGCTCATTAACATGACACCGATTGAATATCGCATCCTGCTGCACTTAGCCCAAAAACCGGGCCGTATCTTCACTCGGAATCAACTCATTGACTCTATTTGGGGAGGCACGGTCCACATTAACGAAAGGTCGATCGACAAACATATATACACAGTCAGAAAAAAATTAGGTTCTTATGGCGATTATATTAAGACCATTCCAGGTCTTGGTTATCAATTCAATATCGATATGGAGTAAGTCATGCGCACCGAAATTGTTTTTAAAGACATTCGCCGTTCTGAGTACGCCGAAGACTTTATCAATGATAAAGTCGACGCACTTGTCGAAAAACTGATCCAACCCGACAGTGATTTGCATATTACTGTTCGTTTGGAAAGAAGCCGTGCCCGCACGGCCATCCGTCAAGGACTGTACCAATGCGAAGTCTTCGTGAAATCGGGGATGAGTGATCGAGTCTATAAAACGGTCCGGCAGGATCGCAATCTCTTCAGAGCCGTCGTTGCAAGTTTCGACGCCCTCAAAGTGGTTTTAGGCAAAAATCATGATCGCCTCCGTCACGACCGCCGACGCCGTCGTGTGCCTGCGTATGAGAGTTATACGCCGCCCCCTATAAATTCCCCGTCTGCTTAAACTGAAGAACATAGGGGTCAAAAAAGAAAGAGCCAGTGCTGACACTGGCTCTTTCGTCATTTTTGGGCGGGTGGTTTTTGCTGGCTCCGCAGTTCTTCCTACATCCTGATAATCGGGGCTTCTGCCCCGAGCCCCGCTTCCTGCCGGCCGTCCGGGCCGTCAGGTCTCCGTACCTTGGGACATTCTTCGATCTTATTTTGTACTTTGATACGAAGATCGTTCCCTGCGAATCGTCTATTATACGACCGAGTCGTCTTGTAAACGAGTTGTCCTTATGGCAACAGGAGATCACTCAAACAATTCTCGTTAGAATTAAAGAGTGTTTCTGTGAAATGGTATAATAGACGACCTAATCGTATAATATACCATTTCACTTAAGCGATCCTTCTCTGCGAAGAGCGTATTGCGTTTTTTTGTGAGAAAGCATCCCTCCAATCAAAACTTCGAATCAAGTAATTGTATTTGACCGTCATTCCCAGACGAGCACGATGCTCGTCTGGCCCCGTTCACACGGACGGATGGCCATCGCTGTGTCCGCGACTGGGCGAGCGAAGACGGAAGACCCGAAAACAAAAAAATATCGTAGGTGTTTCGGGCATAAAAAAAGCCGGCGCTAAGCCGGCTTTTTTCGTTCGTTAGAACTAGTGGATATTGAGGTACTCGCCGTAGCTTTTTGAGATGTTGGCGTAGTCCTTCTCGAGCTGCGATGCTAGCTCTTGAAGTCTTTCCTTGCTCATTTTCGAGCTGTCGCGCTCGATCTCCTCACAGATTGTCGACATAGGTTTTACACCCATACTGAGAGTTCCAGACTTTATATCGTGGGCTGTGAAACGGATTTTATCTTGATTGCCCTCTTCGATTGCTGACTTTAGTTTTGCAATCTTTCCTGGATAGTCGGCGATGAAAATCTGCACCACTTCACGAGCCACCTGCGGTCCGTAGTTGGTCTCAATCGACTTTACGCTTTGAATCGCGTCGAATTGCCCTTCCATGAGTCCTCCTTATTTAGTGCTGTTGCTCCGCCAAGAACTGGTAGCCCAATCCTGGAACGGTGCGAATGTACGATGAACAAGTTCCGAGCTTTTTGCGGATCGAAGAGATATGGCGGTCCACAGAACGGTCTTCGATGTACACAGAATCACCCCAAACACTGTCGATCAGCTGTTCGCGGCTCAGGACGTAACCTGGAGAGCGAGCAAGCTTCAACAAGAGTTTGAATTCGATCGGCGTCATGTTCAATTTTTGGTTGCCGTTGTTCTCATTCAAGTAAATTGAATAAGTCGAGAGTTCAAACTTCAGGCTGCCACGCTGGAAGTAAGTCTCTTCTTTGGCGTAGTATAAGAATTTTTTAAGTTTAGATTCGACGCGAGCGCGTAGCTCCAAGACGTCAAACGGCTTAGTCACATAGTCCTCAGCACCGAGTGCAAGACCTAGTACTTTGTCACCCACGCCCACTTTGCCAGTGAGGAAAATCACCGGGATCTTTTGCGTGGAGTCCTGACTCTGCAACGTCGTACAGAAGTCAAAACCGCTGCCATCCGGGAGGCTCACGTCCAACAGAATAAGGTGAACCTCATTTTTCGCCAGGATTTCTTCCGCCTCTTTCAGCGATCCGGCGAGCAACAATGAGCATGTTTGGCTCAAAGCTGTCTTTAAAAATGGGTGAATCTCTCTTGAATCATCTACTGCTAAAACTGTTGGCATCATAGTGTTCCTTTACTCCTTGATGTTTGTTCCTTGAAATTGCTTTCAAATTGTTAAAACTGTTAATTGTTAATCTTCTTACTTTTTATTTAGTTACTAATTTAAATTGGTCTGTTCTTTCATCTTTCTTAGATTTTCTAAGAACTGGTCCGTGGTCTTTCGAATGGAATCGTAAGTACTGGTTTTCTGCAGATAGCCGATTTTGCGGAATGTCTTGCTCTTTGGAAAGACAATCTGCGAGCGCGGGCTTGCTGAGAAAATCAGTACAGGCACCTTCTTATTCTGAATACCTGTGGCACTGAGATCCGCCGTCTCATCGAGCATACGGATCGTTTGCAGGCCATTCATCGACGGCATCATCCAATCAAGGACGATCAAGTCGTAGGCGTGCTCAAAGAGCTCATCGACCGCGTCCTGACCATTATCGACCACCACAGTTTCACAACCGCTCTGACCAAGAATGGACTGAATCATTTTCACTGAAATTGGATCATCATCGACAATCAGCACTTTTAGACTGCCCGCCGTTTTTTCGGGCTCCAGGTAGCGAGTTTCTCGCCACGCCTTAATTTGTTCATACATTTGTGCGGCAGACAGATTGACACTTTCTCCCAAGGTTCTCTCCTCGCTGTAAGCTAAAAACTGACCCAAAACATGGCGCACCAGAATTTCCACGGCAAAACGAGATCCAAGATCTTTCACCTTCGTTTGAATGAAAGAATTATCGGGACACATATCCGTTACTTTCGCCAGCTTGGTTCTGATCATGAATTCGACTTTTGGATTCGGAGGCATCCCTTCAAAAAGGATGTCCATCTGATTCCCTGAGGACTTTGCCATCTCCATACTAACCTCCGAAGACGTGTTCAAAAAAGTGTTTGAGTTTCGCTGAAAACGGCTGGTGTAGACCTCCATGGTCCTCCTTGCTCATCTTCACTAGGGCTTCATAATATTCACGGTCGTTCACATGAGAGAGGATGATTACGTCCATCTGTGGATAACGGTCGCGGACGACCTCCCAGAATTCGTAGTCGATCTCGTCCTCTGACAAGTAGTAGTTAGCGATCAATAAATCGCACTCTTTTTCGTCGAGCAGATCACTGATCTCGTCCACAGAGTCCACAATCCAGCACTGGGCATCCTGATTCGCCTCTTGGATCATTTTCTGCATTGCACGTTGAATACGAGGGTCTTCTTCCGCCAACAGAATGCTTTTCTTATTCAGCACGCGGTCGAAATTGAAAAATTGGCGCTGAAGAGCTTCTTTGTAATCTGGAGTAACCGTGACACCACCTAAGTGGCGACTCAGCGTCTGCTCTATCAGACGATGATCGTTCTCCTGTAAGTTATAAAAGTCCATGAACCCCCCTCATTGACTTGTTGTACTTCTTGCAGCGTTTACCAGTATATTTTGCCTGGTTGCATGTTATTGGTCAGATTATTATTCCGTAATATCGTCGAAACGGTGTGAAATTCGTATGAAGAAAAATCGACAACTCATCGCAATTTTGCGACGTCTGTTTTGCATACTTTCGAAGAAACCTTCACAACCATGATTTTTTCTTCAATTGGTCATCTTCAAATTTGTTTTTCTTCAAAGAGGCTTTATTGTGCATATTGAATATGCTTCGACTATTACGCAAAAACACAGCTATCAACACACCTTTCGCGCCCAAGCTCTCCTACATCTTTCTTATGGCGTTTGTGGTGATCTTTGCCGGTGGGAGTTCGGTTTTATACTTTAAAACCCTTCCTGACAGCCGGGTTGAGCGTGCCGTCAACGACCTCACCGATCCCTACTTCGTTGCTTCTCAGAATCTCCATCAGTTTGATCGGTTCCTCATCGGCATTGGTTTGTATAACCGCCAACTCATCGATCGCGAAGAGCTTAAAAGCCGCTTCGAAGACCTCCGCATTCATGCGGCGACTTATGAGAAAGATCCTGAACTTTACCAAGAGTTGACGGCAATTCCTGGCGCCATCAAAAACCTCAAAGATTTGAATCTGACTTTGGAAGAACTTGCACCGTTAGTGACAAAAGCCCGGGTGGAGGATCGCCGAAATTTAGATCTTATGTATGACTCGCTTTCGCCCTATGAGAGCCGTCTTCAAGAGATTGCCGCTGCGGTCAACGAAAATGACGTCCGAGCTCGCGCGTCTCTATTTGACAAACAAGTCCACTCCCATCGCATGCTCGGCTGGACACTGCTTGCAATTGCCGTGTGCAGCATCTTGCTGTTGATGATTTCCCATGGGAACATCAAAAATGTCGCCCTGCTGCTCGAGACTTCAAAACACAAATCAACACGCCTTAAAGAGGCCATCAATCAAACTCAGCGGGCCAACCGGGCGAAGTCCGAATTCCTCGCGACCATGAGTCACGAGATTCGTACGCCTCTGAATGCCATTGTCGGCTTCACCTCTTTGCTCCTCGACACGAAGCTTTCTTACGACCAGAAGGACTACGTGCAATCTATTCGAAGTTCCAGCAGCACGCTTTTATCTTTAATTAACGATATCCTTGATGTGTCCAAGATTGAGGCCGGAAAGCTTGTCTTAGAATCGATTGAGTTCGATGTCCGCTCCATCTACATGGATATCGCCAATATCGTGGCCGATAACGTCGCCCAGAAGAAACTAGAACTCGTAAGTTTTATCGATCCGAAGATTCCGCGTTTGATCAAAGGCGACCCGGCACGCCTTAAACAGATCATTCTGAATTTGCTGAATAATGCAATTAAGTTTACTCCAAGCGGCAGCATCGCGGTGAAATGCTCAATGATCAACATGAACGAAAAGCATATTTCGCTGAATTTCGAAGTGAAAGATACCGGCATCGGTATTGAACCGCGCTTACTGAGTCGTTTATTCACGCCGTTTACTCAAGCTGATTCTTCAACCACACGCCGTTATGGCGGTTCGGGCTTGGGCCTTTCAATCTGTAAGCAGCTGGCAGAATCAATGGGCGGTGAAGTCGGTGTTTCAAGCACACCGGGCAAAGGTTCGAACTTCTGGTTCCGGGTTGAAATGGAAGTAATCAACACCCAGCCGATGGAAAATCCTTTGCCTGAGTCCTTCTTCGGCAAAGATGTTTTGATCATGACGCGAAACCCGGTCCTCCAAGAGTATCTGGAACTCCAGTTAAAGGTCATCAACCTCAATCCGCACTCTCCAGGAGCTAGCCGTGATATGAGTGCGGTGACGGCGACTCCTGAGACCATCGCCATTATCCTGGATCAGGGAAATTTACCGTTTAAGCCGGAAGAGCAAACCAAGGTGTTACGTAACATCTCACGTAACTTTGAAATTCCGATTGTGTACCTGGTGGAACGCACGCACAACTTGGCGCACTTATCACCAATTCAAAGAATCAATTATTTAAAGAAACCAGTCCTTCAGCAAAATCTTTATAAATGCTTGCTTGAGGTCCTCCACATCACCAATATTCGCCTGGATGAGCCGATGAAAATTCCCACTGTTGATACTTCGAAATATGTTGTGAATAAACCGCGCGTCTTGCTGGTTGAGGACAATCCGATCAATCAGAAAATCGCCCTCTTGATGTTGGAAAAAATCGGATGTAACGTTGATGTGGCCGCAAACGGAATTGAAGCGTTGAAAGCTCTGCAACTTTTCTCGTACGATTTGATTTTCATGGATTGTCAAATGCCGGAGATGGATGGTTACGAGGCCACCCGTCGTATCAGAAAATTGTCAAAGCCGATCTCGGATATTCCTATTGTCGCCCTCACCGCGAACGCATTTAAGGAAGATCAAACAAAATGTATCGAAGCTGGCATGAACGACTTTGTAACAAAACCGGTAGAATCCTCCACTCTCGAATCGAAGCTCAAGCGCTACTTGAGGGCTCCAGCTCCAATGCGCCCGGCGCAAGAAGCCTCCGTTTAATTTTTTCAAGTTTGATATTCTTGAGTGGTGTCGGCGCCAGCGCTGACTGGGCCGGCGTTTATCAAGCCGTGAAACCCAGCATCCCGATGATTATGTCGAGCGGCGGCCTTTGCTCAGGAGCTTTGATTCAAGACGATATCATTGTCACCGCAGCCCACTGCGTGAACCGCTTTCGGCCCGTCCACGTCACGTGGAATGACAATCCGAAAATTTTTGAGAATGCCCGTGTCGTGCGTCTCAATACCAAAGCCGACGTCGCCTTGATTCAGCTTGAAAAGAAATCTGAAAGAAAGCCACTTCCACTTTTGGCAAAAGGACAAAAACTCCCTGAGGGGACGGCGATTGCAACCATTGGTCACCCGTCCATCGGCGAATTTTTAAGCACGCCGCCGTTTGATATGGATATGACCTACTTGATGTCGACAGGGATCGTTTCTGGAGTCACGACGGATGATTTTATCTCTGACATGTCTGTGAGCCCCGGAAACTCCGGCGGGCCGGTATTCAATGACCGCGGTGATGTCGTCGGTGTGGTTTCAAGAAAGCGCATCGACCGCTTCGTGGGCTCGATCGGCATGTCTGCGGGTCTTAACAAAGTTTATGAGCTTTTAGAAAACCACAACGCCCACAAAGGCCCTGAGCCCACCTGGCGAAATGCCAGCTCGAGCGGCAAAATTTATATAGCTTACAGCGGCCAAACCTTCATGGGAAAATACGACGGCCAAAATGTCTGGTACGCCGGTTTCAATATTGATATTTGGGACCGATTGCGCTTTGAATTTGCCGATAACTTCTCTCGCACAAAGAGATTCCAGGACTATGCACTTGGATATAAATTCGCAACAGAGATGCACAACCACAACATGATCTATATCACGCCGACGCTGGATTACCTGCACTACAAGATTGACGAGAACGACCAAGCCATCGTCGACAAACGCGTGGTGGGTTACGGGGTTTCTTTGATGGCCTCCCAAATTCCATTCGGGCTGAAGTACATCGGGTTCAATGTGGATGGACATTACTACGGCGTTACTTCACTGCAGTTGGCGTTCTAGGTAGACCCGCGCTTCGTGCGGTAGCGCCGGCTTTTGCAATGGTCCTGTTCGGAAGTGTTTTGTACGGGATCACTGATAATCACGACACGTTTGTAATCAAACTGATTACAAACTTAATGTCCCGTTCAAACTTTCGAACGACTATCTAGACTTTTAAAATGCAATCGGAAATGTGATTCTTAATTTGTAAGGTAAAGCAATCTTTAAATTAGGAGAATAAACTCATGAAATATTTTTTGGTAGCTATCGCCATTGTCACTGCAGGTTCTTTTTCTTTGGCAAAAGAAAAAAAATCTCCTCGTAAACCATCCGGAACAGCTGAAATCGTTGGAACTGGACAGTATTTAAGAGGCGCTGGCCCTCAGGGTTCTTATTTACAATTCAGCGATGCAGCCGGTGCCGCATTGATGGCTGATTTCAACGTCAGCGCTAATACTCCAAAAGAGGTCACGTTCACGGTTACATGTGACAGCGGCAACAATTGCGTTTTAGAACGCGGCCACTAGTACCGGTTTCTAAAGCACTACTCGATCACAAAGGCCCGGTTCATTACCAGGCCTTTTTTATTTTTATTAACGACGCTCCGGAAAATAAGCCAGTGCAATTGTGGTCATTAGCTGGATAAAAAGCATTTCTTTGTTTTACAATTATATTGATAAGTAAAATCTAGAATGCTAACTCGTTGAAATATGAAAAACTCAATCGCTTTAGAATATTGGAAGCATACTGCACTTAATTTAGGTCAGGCTGCCCGAGATTTGAGATATTTCTATTATCATCCAGATGCTGATAAGATTGCAGCAGAAGGAACGTTGAAACATTATTCTTACTCGGGCGTCCGTCGTATTCGCAGCCTAGGTAATAATATTTTCTATTCAGTTATTCCCCCTCATTGGCATCACTCAAAAGCAGATCTCGAATCAATGATGCCTGCAAGTGCCAAAGAGTGGTTTCTTCACGGTTACGCACCTTGGAGTTATCCAGATCCGTCTAAGGCAAAGAAGTAAAGTCGACTATTAACCCCTTGGAACCAAGCCAAACTATTTTCAGAAACGTGCGGACTTCAATAAAAAGCAGATGATAAACTGGAAATACGCCCTTTAGACCCCCGTGCCGAAGAACAGAACCTTTGACGCGCGCGTACCGCCACGTTAAAAATACCCAAATGACAAACCGCACTGCCCTCATCGAACAAATCGTGGAAATGGCGCGCCGTCTGCACGCACGAAATATGCTCGCAGCCGCCGATGGCAATATCAGTTACCGCATCAGTGATGATGAAATCCTGATTACGCCTTCCGGTGTCGCTAAAGCGTTTATGAAACCTCACGAGATGGCCGTAGTGACTCTGGATAATAAGGTGCTCAGCGGGAGCCCCTCCGGAGAACGCCTTATGCATTTAGAAATTTTTAAAAACTGCCCCAAAGCCAAAGCGGTGATTCATGCGCATCCACCCACGGCGATTGCTTGGTCCATTGCCCGCCCAGAGCTCAAAGAGCTTCCGTGCAACAGCCTTTCGGAAGTGATCCTTGCGTGCGGAAGTATTCCGTTTGTTCCCTATGCCCGCCCGGGCACGCTCGACATGGGCACACACTTGAAACCGTTCTTGCCTTCTCATCGTGCGATGATCCTTTCCCGCCACGGCGCTGTCGCGTGGGGCGAAGATCTCGACGAAGCCTATCGCGGTATGGAGCGCATTGAGCACTCTGCTTTGATTTTGGCGAAGGCCGTTCAACTCGGAGGCCTCACGACACTTCCGCCGGATGAAGTGAAGGCTCTTTACGAAATGCGGAAAACCATGGGAGAGCGCTTATTATGATTAGAGTTCAGTCTCTGGCCATTGAATTTAACGAAGGCCAATTGCGCATCTTGAACCAAACTCTTCTTCCCCACGAAGAAAAGTGGGTCGAGATTGAATCCGTCAACCACATGATCGAAGCAATTAAATCGCTCAAAGTCCGTGGCGCTCCGCTGATCGGAGTGGCAGCTTCGTTTGCCCTTGCACAATCAGCGCTCAAAAAAACTTCGCGTGAGGATTTACTAAAAAAAGCCCAAGCGCTTTATGAAGCCCGTCCGACGGCAGTGAATTTGATGATCTGCATGGACCGCATGAAAAAAGTTCTGCAGGAGAACTTCAGTATCGAGAACGTGGTCAAAACCGCGGAATCGATTTTCCTTGAGGACTTTCAGCTCTGTGAAAGCATTGCCAATAACGGCGCACAGTTTATCAATGATGGTGACAACATCCTGACCCACTGTAATACCGGAAGCCTTGCCACCGCCGGCGTGGGAACAGCGTTGGGGATTATTCGCCGCGCCCACGAGCAAGGAAAGAAAATCCATGTCTATGTCGATGAGACAAGACCTCTCTTGCAAGGGGGACGTCTGACGACCTGGGAGCTTAAAAAACTTAAAATTCCATTCACCCTGATCACCGATAATATGGCCGGCCACTTAATGAGCCTTGGGAAGATTCAAAAAATCTTTGTGGGCTCGGACCGTATTGCGATGAACGGTGATTTCGCAAATAAGATCGGAACTTACTCCGTCGCTGTGCTTGCGGGTTATCACCAGATTCCATTCTATGTGGCGGCCCCTTACACGACCGTCGATCCCGAGTGCCCGACCGGCGCCTCCATTCCGATTGAGCAACGCAAGGCCGAAGAGGTCTTAGGAGTCAGCGGCAGTTTTGGTGGCTCACCATCAACGATCGAGTGGGCTCCGGAAGGCAGCCCGGTTTACAATCCGGCGTTTGATGTGACGCCGGCAAAACTGACGACCGGTTGGATTTTAGATAACGGTGCATTCAGCCAGAAAGACATTCAAGCTGGCGCTCTCAAAAAAAGGAACTAATCAATGTTTGGTATCATCGGTGGCTCTGGCTTTGAAAAATTCGACGACTTTGAAGCAGTAGAACTCTTAGATCGTGAAACGCCGTTTGGACTTGCCAGCAGCGGGTTTAAAAAAGTGCGCGTGAACGGCGTTGAATTTTTATTTATCTCTCGTCACGGCGATCATCATGAAATGCTGCCGTCGGAAATCAACTACCGTGCAAATATCTTTGCGTTGAAAAACCACGGCGCCAAAGCCATTGCTTCGTTCTCGGCGGTCGGCAGCCTTGAAAAAGCCTGCAAGCCCGGCGACCTCGTCGTTCCTTATCAGTATATCGATCGCACCAAAGGTGTTCGCGCACATAGCTTCTTGGGTGACGGCTTGATTGGCCATATCTCGCTGGCGAAGCCGATTTGTGAAGTGATGGCAGAACGCCTAAAACCACTAACGGCAAAACAGGGTTTTGAAACTCATTACGCGAAAACTTACGTGTGTATTGAAGGCCCTTACTTCTCAACAAAAGCGGAGTCCCTGTCCTATCGTCAGATGGGTGCTGAGATCATCGGCATGAGCAACTTCCCGGAGTACGCGCTGGCGCGCGAAGCTGGACTTCCGTACCTGCCTTGCTGCTTTGTCACCGACTATGACTGCTGGGATGACAGCATTCCGCACGTCACAGTAGAAGAAGTGATCAAAGTCATGAAAGGCAATAACAGCAAGGCTTTCGCAGTTTTGAAAGAGTTGCTCGCACAGAAAAACTTTTGGGACGGAAGTCTTGCTCCTGAGGGCGGACTTCGAACGGGTCTCTTTATGCCAAAGGAAGCAATCCCTCAAGAGAAGCTCGGCTGGGTGAAGATCCTGATGTCCTAGTTCGAAACGTTCGCTGTTAAGAAAAAATCACTTAACTAAAAACTTGTTAAAAAGCTGTAAATGTTCGTTTCAAGACACCCGATAAGTGAATTGAAATGAGAATGTTTTCAGTTGTTAAGTATTTATTTATTAGCTTCCTTTGCGGATATCTTGCTGCTTGTACCAGCAGTGATACGGGAGCCATTGATAAACTCTTAGGAAACTTCTCATCCACACCGATCTTAACTTCTGTCCCCGACCAAACTGTCCAACAAGAGGACCTGCTGAAGGTCGACGTCAATAATATCAAAGATGGAATTCCCGGGAACGATAAAGACATGAGCTACACCTGTGTCTATGACACAGAAGTCGACGGCAAGGTGACAGCGACCACAGCATGCACGGATCTGCCGAACTCGACTGTGACGTTTGATGCGGCTAGCGGAATCTTGCAATGGACTCCGCACTCAGGTGTTTTAGGAAACTACGAATTCAAAATCACCGGTAAAAATACCGACGGCACTTACGATGAAATATTCTCTGTCGGCGTTCGTTTAAAATTTAGCGGTATCGGTCTTTATACGCAAATCACCGGTAACAGCGTGACTGTGAATTGGACACCGAATCCGGCGGCTCAAGGCTATCAGATTTTCAAACTCAACTCACTGACCGGTCAGTATGAAACTTTCAAAACAATCACCGGCGGTTCTACGAGCGGAACCACTCTCACCGGTCTGACTCCGAACACTCCTTATACTCTGCGCGTGCAGGCGATTGATGCCCTCGGAAACTTTGATGGCAACGTCGTCTCACGCTCTTTTACAACCACCGAACTTGTGAAACTCTCAATGAGCGCGCCGGTCTCAACACTCGCGGCAGGCACGCCCACGACTGTGACGGTGACGGCATTCAACGCAAATGGAACACCACAAACCGTGGGCGGACTCCCCGTCGTTCCGAGCATTGCAAGCGGTACGAGCTCGGGAACTTTCTCTTCTGTCACGGATAATAATAACGGCACTTATACATTTACTTTTACACCGACCGTGGTTGGCACATCCATCGTCATTGATTGCTCGATTAATATTACTTTCTTCTTAAATAATACAGTTCCTCTTGCGATTATTCCGGGGGCGGCGTCTTCAGCAAACTCGGCAATCTCCATCAGCTCAGGCACCGTGGTTTCAGGCAGCCCCGTGACCGTAACAGCGACGGTTCGCGATGCTTATAACAACCCGATTAGCTCGGGCCAGGCCGTGAGCTTTACAAAAACCGGAGGAACCTCGACGGGTTCTTTCAGCGCCATTAACAATCAAGGTAACGGTGTCTATTCGATTTCGTATACAGGGATCACAGCTGGGACCGCGCAGACTTTGGGAATTAAAGTCGATACTGCGAACCTGACTCCGACAACAACGATTCAGGTTGTGCCTGGAACGCCGGTGTCTGCGAATTCGACTCTGACTATTAGCTCAGCGACAATAGCCTCTGGCACAACGGCAACGGTGGTGGCGACACTTAAAGATATCAACAACAACCCAGTTCCTTCGGGTGTCATGGTGGTCTTTAATAAGGCCGGTGGCACAAGTTCTGGAACATTTGATCCAATCGTTAATAATAACAATGGCTCTTACACTACGATCTACACAGGTGTCACTGCGGGAACGGCGCAGACTCTGAGTGTGTCCGTCGACGGTGTGACTTTGAACCCGACAGTCACTGTAACCGTGGTGCCGGGCCCGGCCCTGCTTGCGAATTCAAGTTTGACCATCACAAGCCCGACGGTTGTCTCTGGGGCGTTTGTCACTGTGACTGCGACTTTAAAGGACGTAAATAATAACCCGATTGATTCCGGCGTGACCGTGAGCTTTACAAAAACCGGCGGAACTTCCACGGGAACTTTCGGTACCGTGACCAACCAAGGTAACGGGGTTTATAACATTCGTTATACAGGTGTTGCGGCCGGAACTGCGCAAACTATTGCGGTGCTTATTAATGGCACAAGCCTTGGCACAACCGTCAGTGTCGGTGTTCTTACGGGCGCGCCATCTCCGACTCAGTCTTCAATTACAATTTCGAATGGCACCGTGATTTCAAATCAGAGTGTCACTGTCACAGCGACAATTAAGGATGACAACAACAATCCTGTCACCTCGGGTGTGGCGATCACGTTTGCAAAAACCGGCGGAACTTCCACGGGTAATTTTGGCACTGTGACGAATGTGGGTAATGGTGTTTACACAATCACCTATACAGGTATTGCTGCAGGTACGGCGCAAACCATTGCCGTCCAAGCAGATGGCTCAGCCCTCGGCCCGACGACGACAGTCACTGTGGTGGTCGGTGCGCCGAATGTCGCGGCGTCTTCATTTACGGTGGGAGCTTCGTCCATTCTTTCAGGCCAGACAACAACTTTAACGGCCACGATTAAAGACATCAATAACAACCCGATCAGCTCCGGCATTACAGTCACCTTCTCTAAGACGGGCGGAACTTCGACAGGGAATTTTGGAACGGTCACAAACCAAGGGGCCGGCGTTTATACAATCACGTATACGGGGGTCGTTTCCGGAACGGCCCAAAATCTGGCTGTGTTAATTAATGGTTCTGCGTTTGGTAGTTCGACACCGATTACGGTCTTAACGGCTCCACCTTCGGCATCACAGTCCTCAATCTCGATTTCGAGTGGCACTGTAGTCTCAGGCCAGTCTGTTACGGTCACTGCGACAGTGAAGGATTTAAATAACAATCCAGTCACTTCAGGTGTCGCCATCACTTTTGCTAAATCCGGCGGTTCCTCAACAGGAACTTTCGGCAGCATCACCAACGTCGGAAATGGTGTTTACACCGTGACATACACAGGCGTCGTTGCGGGTTCAGCACAAACAATTGCACTTGAAACCGATGGCACGTCTCTGGGGCCAACAACCACCGTGTCTGTTCTGGTCGGCCCACCTGTTCTGGCAAACTCTAGTTTAGTCATTGGTTCGTCGACGATTCTTTCAGGCGAGACTACAACTGTGACAGCGACGATTAAAGATATCAATAACAACCCCATCAGCACGGGCTCAACGATCGCGTTCTCAAAAACCGGCGGAACTTCGACCGGCACCTTTGGTTCTGTAACAAACCAAGGCGGCGGCGTCTATACCGTGAATTACACCGGCGTCGTTTCCGGCACGGCTCAAACACTTGGTGTCTCTATTAATGGAACTGACCTTGGCGCCTCGACGACGGTCACTGTCCTCACCGCTCCTCCGTCTGCCACGAAGTCTTCGATTTCAATTTCAAATGGCACCGTGGTCTCAGGCCAATCAGTCACCGTGACTGCGACAGTGAAGGATTTAAATAACAACCCCGTCACTTCTGGTGTGGCGATCACTTTTGCAAAAGCCGGTGGTTCTTCAACCGGGACATTTGGTACTGTGACGAATGCTGGCAATGGTGTCTACACAGTTACTTACACAGGCGTCACTTCAGGAACAGCGCAAACGATCTCTTTACTGACGGATGGCTCAGCTTTAGGCCCTTCCGTAGCCGTCAGTGTTCTTAATGGCGCACCGATTGCTGCGAATTCGACTTTAACTATTGGCTCTTCAACAATTCTTTCAGGCCAGGCCACCACAATCACTGCGACGATTAAGGACGTGAATAACAATCCTATTAGTTCTGGTGTTACTGTGACGTTCTCTAAAACGAGCGGCACATCGACAGGAACTTTCGGGACGATTACAAATCAAGGCGCCGGCGTTTACACCGTCACTTACACAGGCGTTGTTGCCGGGACCGCTCAAGACATTAAGATTTTGATTGATGGAGCGGATTTAGGTCTTCTCACGAATGTCGCTGTGAACCCAGGTGCGCCGTCCGCGACGACGTCGACGATTTCTGTTGCTAGCTCTACGGTGATTTCTGGTCAGTCCGTCACGGTGACTGCGACCATCAAAGATGCGAACAGCAATCCGATTAACTCAGGCGTTGCCGTGACATTCTCTAAAACCGGTGGATCCTCAACGGGAACCTTCGGTACGATCACGCCGCAAGGAACAGGTGGCGTCTACACAGTTCCTTACACAGGTATTGTTGCGGGCTCCGCGCAAACGTTAGGTATCTTGATTGATGGCGTGGGTCTTGGCCCAACAACGACATTGAGTGTAACACCGGGCGCGCCGAATAACACTCTGTCAACTCTGACAGTCACTTCAAATGTTGTCATCGCCGGTCAATACGTGACTCTGACGGCCACGATCAAAGATGCCAACGGCAATCCGATCAGCTCCGGAATTCTTGTGAACTTTGATAAGTTCGGCGGAACTTCGTTTGGTAACTACAGCACGGTTGTGAATCAAGGTAATGGCGTCTATACTTCTAACTACACCGGCGTGACGGCCGGAACTGCACAAACTGTTCAGGCTAACGTCAACGGTTCGGGCTTTGGCCCTACACAAAGCGTTCAAGTACTTGTGGGCGCTCCTTCATTGGCAAACTCGAGCCTGACCGTTTCTTCAGGGACCGTGGCATCGGGTTCAAGCGTGAATATCACGGCCGTCATTAAAGACTCGCAGAACAATCCGATCACTTCCGAGTATGCGATCACTCTAGATACCATTGGCGGATCAAGCACAGGATCTCTTTCAAGTATTAATAATGCCGGTGGCGGGACATTTACCGCGACTTATACAGGCGCTATTGCAGGCTCAGCGCAAACTTTGCGTGTACTGGCAGATGGAACACCGATCTCGGGTTTAACTAAAACAATTCAAGTCCTTCCGGGACCTGCTTCCTCGACAAATTCGACTTTCACAATCAGCGCAAGCACCGTTCAGTCTGGCACGTCGGCAAACCTCTCAATGAATCTGCGGGATGCCAATAATAACGCCATCTCCAGTGGCGCGACCGTGACATTTACCAAAGCCACAGGCGTGAGTGACGGAACTCTCAGTGGTGTTTCAAACGCTGGCGGCGGAAACTATACGGCGACTTATACAGGAACGACCATGGGCCCTGCGCAGGCGATCAACCTGGTGGTGAATGGCACCGCTGTGGGTCTTTCCGTCAACGTGACTGTGACCGCAGGCCCGCCAACACACTTCTCGACATCTCAACCGCTCAACCCGCTTGCGAGTATCGATTGCGCGGGTCCTTACACACTGACACTGAAAGACGTCAGCGAAAACACGACAAGCTCTTTGTCTGTGGTGAACCTCGCATTCTCGTCCTCACCTGCTGGTGGCGCGACAGGTACGATTTTCTCGGACTCTTCGTGCTCGACCCCAATTACTTCCTTAAGTATTCCGGCTTTAACGGCCTCAGCGCAGTTCTACTATAAAGCGTATATTCCGAACAGCTTCACCTTCACAATTTCTCCGGGCGGAAGCATCGCAAATGCAAGTTTCACGATCACCAATATTCCGGTACTTTCTTGGATTGGTGCAAGCGCCTTCTTTACTATGAATGGCAGCGGCTCCGGCACTGTGATGGATGACTCGGCCGGTGGTATGTGGAATCCATATGATATCGCTATCAACGGTAATAATATGTTCGTGGTGGATTACTCCGGCAACCGCATTTTGAAATACGATATTTCAACAAATCAGTTCATCGGCTGGATTGGCTATGTCGGTTCAAACGATGGCGTGATTGCTTACGACGGCGGTAGCGGCTGTAATTCGCTCGCGATCGGCGCGCTAACTCCGGTTTGGTGCAAAGGCGGACGCGCAAGTGCTTCTGTCAGTAATGCCACAGTGATTCAGAATCCGCGAAATATCGCAGCTGATACTAATTACATCTATGTTTCAAGCTGGAGTAATCATCGTATTGCCCGCTTCTTACAATCCGACGGAAGTTTCCAAGGTTGGCTCGGTAAAACCAGTACAACGGCGGCGACCTCACCGGCGTCCTGCGTTTCTGCAGGGACGAATGCCACAACTCCTACTTGGTGTTATGGCGGCACTTCGACAAGTGGTACCGGCGACGGCCAACTCAACAACCCTGCGGGTATTATCGTTTACAACAGTAAAATCTATGTCAATGATAACGGCAATCATCGTCTTTCTAAGTACGATGCTTCGACCGGGGCATTCGAAGGCTGGGTCGGCCGTGTCGGCGCAACTCAGCCACCGACATCAGGTCAGTTATCAACTTGCTCTGTGCAACCAGCTGTCGGCGCAAAAACTCCGGGCTGGTGCTTGGGTGGCGTTTCTCAGGTTTCTCAGCGCCGCCAGGCCAGCGTCGCGGGCCCGCCGTCAGAAGTTGCCGCTCCGGATGAAGGTTTCTACAATCCTTCAGGCTTAACAACCGACGGTACGAGCTTGTATATCGGTGACGGCAATAATTATCGTATTGCCCGCGTAACATTAAGCACAGGGGCCTTTAACGGATGGTTGGGTTACATTTACCGCAACTCGGCGTTATCACCAACCACACCTTCGCAAACTGCAGGAAACTTTACTGCGGGTTGGACAGCCGGCGGTGTGACCGATGCGCGCGCAGGTGTCGACGGCTGGGGTTATCCATATCAATTAGGCTATGACTCTGGATCCGGCTATTTATTTGTTGCTGACCAGTATCACCGTATTTCTAAACTCCGCGCTTCGGATGGTGGAGATTTCCGCTGGATTGGTCGTGCCGGTGGCTCACCAACCGGTGGTTACACAGGTTGCAGCAGCACTCCTGTGGGCGGCACAAACCCTGGCTGGTGCGTGAACGGCTCTGCAAACAAATATGGTAATACCAACGGCACGTTCTATACACCAACAGGCATGGCGCTGACTTCAACAAAGCTCTATGTTGCGGATTACAATAACTTCCGCGTGCAAAGATTTAATTTGAGCGATGGAACCTTCGACGGCTGGATCGGCAGCGGCAATGTGGCTGCAATGAAATGGAGCCGAACTATTGCCAGTGGCGCTGTGGCCTCTCGTTCTGGGATCGATGACTACTCCTTCGGCGATGTCTCCGGTGCTTACGCAGGGATCGCGATGAATTCGACTTACATGTTCATGGGTGACATCGGTTGGAATCGTATTAAGAAATACAACCGCCAAGACGGACAAGTTATTGGCTACATTGGTCAGATTCAAAACAATGGTGGCTTCTACCCGACCGGTCCGGATTCTTGCGTTGGTTATAATTCCGGCATGACTCCTGACTGGTGTTACGGGGGCGGTCGCACGACGAATGGCTCCGGCATCCATGGTTATAACAATCCGTACTCTGTCGCCGCTGATGATACCTACGTTTATATTGCCAACTATTCCAACCATCGCATTGATCGCGTTCGCATCAGCGATGCCCTTTACTTGGGATGGATTGGCCAGGTCAACGCCACTCCGACGGATGGCGACCCTGCGTGCTTAACAACCAACTCGCCAAACCCAGCACCGAACTGGTGTATCGGCGGCACCGCAACTTCGAATAACGTGTGGGGCACGCTCAATGCGCCACGTGCACTCTTCTATGATACAGCACAAAGTGTGTTGTATGCGACGGACAATACTTCGCGCTTGATTAAGATCGATCCATCGAATGGCGCGTTCTTAGCTGTCGGCGGTACTATTTCTGCGGGCTCGGGCGGTGCGAACTGCGGCGTCACTGCCGGAGTTGCAAACGGCTGGTGTACAACGTCGGCGACGGGCTCTTCAGGAACCACAAAATATGGCGGCCTGAACAGCGCCTCGGCGATTGCAACAAATAGCAACTATATCTTCGTCGCCGATACGAGCAACAACCGCATCGTCCGCTTTGATAAAACAACCGGCGCTCCTGCAGGCTTCGTGGCGAAGCTTAATAACGGTACAAACACAAACCTGACAGCTACAGGCGGCGCTTGTAACGGTCTCTCGGGCTTCCCGAAAGTGACTCCAGGCTGGTGTTGGACGACGACTTTGGGAATTGCACCGAGCCAAATTACCGGCACCGAAGAAAATGCTTACAACTCCCCTCGCGGCGTGTGGGCGGATGATACTTACGTTTACATTGCTGATACCGGCAATAATCGCATTGTGCGCATCTTTGCCTCAACGGGCGCTCCTGATGGCTGGAAAGGTCTCATTGGCTCAACCAGTGGCATGAGCGATTCAGCTTGTATTGCTGCCGGCGTTGGCGGCGTGACTCCGAAGTGGTGTAAAGGCGGAACTTCTGCTCCTGGTCAGCAACTCGGCGCCTTCGACTACCCTGTCAGTGTTTTCGGTGACGCGAATTACATCTATGTCATGGATGGTCGCAACAACCGTGTTCAAACAATCCCTAAAAACTAGAGTCCAGTTTTCGAAAACGTCGAGCTCACCTCGACGTTTTTCCAGTCTTCAAAAACCTGTTAAGAAAATATCAAGATCAGACAGACCTTTGCCGAAAAGACAAGCATGGACTCATTTAGTTTTAAATTTTTCTTTACAACAATTGTGATTTTGTTTGCGCACTCAGCTCATGCAACGGATGTTGTTTTTGAATCTGATGTTCAAATAAAGCGAAATGACCAAAACGGTTTTGAAATATTGAAGGCAGGTCAGAGCATTCCTCTGAAGGCCGGCGAATCGGTTTTCGCTCTCAATAATCAAAACATGCCAGTGCTTATCGTTGCTCCCGCAAAAGACAAAGGACGCGTTGTTGTTGCGGACTCAAATATGTCTTTGGCTATTCAGGCACAGCTTCAATCTTCTTTGCAAAAATCAACCAGCGAAATTATTGATGGCCTTCGTAAAGCCGAAGGCCTCATTCAGAAAAAAGATTTCACCCAAGCTTCGGCGATTATTTTATCTCTAAAGAGCAAATATAAAGACATCTCGTCGCTCCTGTTTATGAGTGGCACTCTGTCCTACTTACAAAATAATAAAAGTGCCGCGATTGAAGATCTGCAACGTGGCCTCAATCTTGATCCTAACAATGAACCTGCGAAGAAATTGCTCGCGCAATTAAGGGGTACGCCATGATCAGTTTACCGATTGGTGCCGTCCTCACGATTTTTATCTTCTTGATCTCAATGGGTTTTGGCAACCTGGGAATTTACTTTAACGCCCATTCGGCGATCCTTGTCGGCGGCGGAACGGTGGCGATTTTATTCTTCTCTTGCCCGAATGCGGTTTTGATGAACCTCGTTCGCGAAATTCGCGGCCTCTTTAAAGGTCACGACACTTTTGCCAACGTCAGCGATGATCTTGCAAAATTATCTAAGAACAAAGACTCCGCAACGACCTCTGGTGATGAACTCATCGCCTATGCAAAGGACATGTGGATGCAAGGGATCTCTCAGGATCTCTTTGTGGTACTTCTATCGCAAAAGCGCAAAGAGATCGAGCAACGATCTGTCGACGCGATTCAATGTCTTAAGAACTTAGCGAAGTACCCGCCGGCTCTCGGGATGGCTGGTACGGTTATGGGTATCGTGACGCTCTTTCAAAGTTTGGACGGCGGTAAAGACAAGATCGGTCCGGCCCTGGCCCTTGCGATGACCGCAACATTCTTTGGTCTGGCGATTGCCAATGGTATTGTGATGCCGCTATCAGACCGTCTACAGATCCGTCACTTGTCACAAACCCATTACTTGACGAATGTTTATCAAGTTTTGTTGCTGATTAACCAGGATGAGTCTTCTCACCTGATCGAAGAAGAGGTTCAGTACCGTGCGACGGCCTGAGAAGAGACTGCCAAGAATTGAACGCGACGAAGTCGCCCACGTCGGTGAGGATGAGAATCAGCACTTGTGGGCCGTTTCGTATTCGGATTTCTTGATGGTTCTTTTATCGTTCTTCATCCTTTTCTTCTCGGCCGAAGCGCCGCAGAAACAGAAATTGATCTTAGAATTAGCCAATCACTTTACGACTCCGAACGCAGGACCGGGCTCTGGCTCCGGTCAAGGCACCGGCATCGGCCCCGACGGCAATCGCCGCATGCCTTCCGGTGTGTTTGAACAGCTCAAAGGATTAAATGTCACCGTCGACAAAGAAAAAGAAAGTTTGATTATCAATTTTCCGAACGACCTCTATGGCCCGGGCAAGCACCGCATTGAACATGACAAGGCCGCAATGATTGAGAACTTCTTAAACGTCATGAAACCTTATCAAGGCCAAGTAAATCTGTATTTTGAAGGCCACGCCGACACGGCTCCTTTGAAAATTCACAAAAATGAAATCGTCGTCGACAACTTTGTTTTAAGCAGTTTACGTGCTTCGTCGGCATTAGGAATGGCTCGGGAAATGGGTTTTTCCGAAAAGAACATGTTCATTCAAGCCAACTCCTCTAACTTAAGAAATTCCAGATCCCTTTCGATTCGAATCGAACCTCGCGGAGAAGTTCTATGAGAAATATTATGAAACATTTCCTATTGCTGGTGCTTCTAACCGGCTCTGCTGTGACTGCACAAGCCGACCTACTTGATCGTATGCGTCTGGAAGACACACTTAAAAACCGCATTGAAGATGCGTTTCGCCTGTATGATCCAAAAGCCAAGGCCCTGATTCGTTTTGACTATAAAACTTTTAGCGGGACTCTCCCCGGCACGTCGATTGAAACTCAGGGACAAGTCAATCCCTACAACATTGATTCCGGCGACATCAATCGCGTGACTATTGAGATCTTCACAGATCTTGAAGAAACGCCGGCGGAAGCCAAAGACTATGTTCTTCGTGTGATCCCTATTGAAAAATCCAAAGTTTTTGTCGAATACAAAAAACTAAAAACTCAGTTCCCGAAAGACATCCCACGGCCCCATCTCGATCCCGAAGCGCTGTCGACCATTGCGCATGATACAATGTCGACCATGGCAAAAACCATGGGCGCCATTTTTGGCGGCTGCATGCTCTTATGCTTCGGCTTCATGTTCCACCAGAACTCGAAAAAACTCAAAGAGTTCAAATCGCAGATCCAACTCTTAACGACGGCTCTTTCAGAAAACGCTTCAGGCCCCGCGCCGACACCGGTTGCTGCGACGAAGGCACAAGGCAGTTCCGCTTATGGTGGCGGAGGGGGCGGTTCCAAAGAATTCGGTTCACTCAAGAACCTGCAGCTTGAGAGTCTGAAGGAAATTTTTGCGGACTGCTACTGGTGCCGCGAGGATGCCTATGCCCACTGGTTGTGGAAAAACATCGAGGGTGCTCAGAAAAAATCATTGATGGAGCAGTTCTCACTCATGAAGGACTACTCTCTTTATTTTGTCACGATTCAACCACATGAGATGTCTTACCATGAACATCCGTTTTATATGGATCCGCAAAGCTTGCTATGGACCTCACAAGAGGACCTAAGCGCCCAGATTCGCAAAGACTTTAGCCTGTGGCATTTTGTGAGCCCGATGCGCCAGCAGAATTTGCCGTTAAGCCTCGAAGAGCGTCTGCAAGCTGTGCAAACCAAGCCCGAAGGAAAGAAATCCTCTTTTGATAGCAAACAACAAAGCCCCCACCGCGTTTTAGAAACCAAGCTCTCTTGGGGGGAAATCTCTTCCGAGGATGAAGCGGCTTTGTACAGTCATCCTGAGATGGTGCCGGTATCCCTGCGCGAGAACATCCAAACACTGGTTTGGCTCGCACAAAAAGACGATGCATTTATTCAAAAAACATTGTCACGCTATGATGCACGCTCTTTGGCCTCAGCCTGGGTCGGACCGGAAGCTGTGCTGAAAAAGCTCGAAGCGCAATTACCAGAGAAGAAGCTAAAGCTTTTATTGAACTACCGAGAAAAAACAGCCCCTAGCCGTCATTCCGATGTTTACGCGAGTCTTGTTGCCGAAGGGTTTAAGAATGAAGCTGCTTAGTGCGCTTTTATTTTCTCAGCTTGTCTGCGTCAGCGCCCTTGCCATGGATATGCGCACGGATCTCTCAAAGACAAAGAGCTTCCTCACCGCCTCCGGTGAAGCAGCTCAGTTCACTTTGGACGAAGGCCAAATCGCGGGCTCGGGCCTGAAAGTGGATTTCACAAATTCATTTTCTGATAAAATCGCTCTGGAAGTCTATTTAGCCTCGGCGATTAACACAGCCGGCGGCGCAAGCTTTACCGGAATCGGGGGCTACACGTACTACAACGTTCTTGGCGAGTGTTGCGCCACGGTCCGCACAGTGGCTGTCGACGGCAAGCCGATGGTCACCGAGACTTCTTTACGCGGTCAAAACCTGCAAATCGGTCTCGGTCTTGATCAGTACTTTCTCAACGGCTCAAAAAGCGTTTACTCCGCTTCAGGCTTGGGCCTCTCTGTGGTTTATCAGTTTCCGCTTTTTAATTACAATTTTAAAACCGAAGCCCGTCACTCACAGATGACAGCAGGTCAGAATAAGATCCAAGGCAATTTCTTCAGCTTTGGCGTCGTTTTCGCTCTTTAAATCGCATCACGGTCCAGTCCGCACCTGATCAACAGAACCAAGGTCTGTTTGTCGAGGCTGACTATTCGACATTGTTCTCTCCCCGGCCTATGCTTAAAGGAGTTCCCCGATTTACATCTTTAGTGACATTGGAGAAAGCATCCTATGAGTCAACCCGGCGCCACTTCCAAAGCCTCTAAAAAGAATCAAACTACTATCCCCCTCAGAGTCCGCAAAGCCCTAAAAATCGCTAAGGGCGACACACTGCTTTGGACCATTAACGGTGACGAAGTTTCAATTCGTATCATCGGTAAAGATAAAAAAGACTCCACCAAAGCACCGGATATGTCTCTGCTTGAGTGGAGTCTGAAAGAAATTGATCTGTAGTTTCCTAGTGCGCGACGCGGGCTTTAAATTTATTTTCAAAAATCGAATACAAGATCGGTAAAACAAAAAGTGTGAGCAAAGTCGATGAGACAATGCCTCCGATAACCACCGCTGCGAGGGGTTTTTGAACTTCGGCACCGATGCTGGTTGAAAGCATCATAGGTAAAAATCCAAAAATGGCCACAAGGGCTGTCATCAAAACCGGTCGCAGGCGTATGAGCGTCCCTTGAACCACGAGATCCTTTCCGGACTTTCCCTCAAGCTTTAACTGATTGAAGTAATTAACTAAGACAACCCCGTTCAGAACCGCGATTCCCGAAAGAGCGATAAATCCAACCCCCGCGGAAATACTAAATGGCAGCTGATTCAAGATAAGCCCGATAACTCCGCCGACAAGGGCAAAAGGAATGCAGCAGAAAATCAGCAACGTCTGCCCGACACTTCTAAAGGCCGCAAAGATCATCAAAAGCACAAGCCCCAGTGCAATCGGCGTCAACACCAATAATCTTGTGCGAGCCTCCTGCAAGTTTTTAAAGTTTCCACCCCATTGGATATAATATCCCTGAGGAAGAGCGACTTCTTTCTCGACGATCTTTTGAGCTTCATTGACGAAACTTTCAGTATCTCGGCCGCGAAGATTGATGAGCACCGCCGAACGACGATTGGAATCTTCACGATTGATGGAACCAAAGGTTTCGGCAAACTTCGAGCTCGCTAAGGTCGATAGCGGAGTCGTGGTGTTAGAGCCAATTCCCACAGGCAAAGCACGAATCGTTGCCAGATCCGAACGTTCTTCCTCGCTGAGTCTTACGACGATAGGAAACTTCTTCTCGTTTTGATAAAGAAATCCGGCTTCTTGCCCGCCAAGAGCAATCGCCACCGTGCTTAGAATGTCCGACACGCTTGCACCGTATCTCTTAACCGCCGAATCTATCGGAACGACACGAAGAACCGGGCTGGTTCCCGCAAGGTCGACTTCGACGTCACCGGCGCCGGGAACTCTTAAGACCACTTCCTGAATCTGTTTTGCGATTTCCATATTTTTTTGCAAATCAGGCCCAAAGACTTTTACAGCAACATCGGCCCTGGTCCCTTCTAGCAATTCATTAAACCTCATCTGAATGGGCTGAGAGGCTAAGTATGACTGACCAGGAAGTTCCTTCTCGAGTCTTTCAATAATCGCTTTCACGAGGCTTGCGTAAGTGTGCTTTGTACCTTCATTACTAGTCCCCCATTGATTGCGAGACTTCAGCATGATGTAGGTATCAGAGATATTTACACCCATCGGGTCTGTTGCAACCTCACTGGTCCCGATGCGTGAGAACACGTCTTCGACCTCTGGAAACTCTTTAATGATTCCCTCTGCCTTCAGCTGAAAGGCAATAGATTGATCCAGACTCAAATTCACCGGACGAATCATATGAAATGCGTAGGAACCTTCACTTAATTGCGGCAAGAACTCCGACCCCAGGCGAGCAAACAGAATCCCACCCAGAACAACCGCTGCAAGTGACAATACAATCGCCGTTTTTTTAAAGACAAAGGTCGCTTCTAAAATAGGCTTATAGAGCGCGCGAATCCATCCCATGATTCTTGGCTCCTTGCCTTCGTCATTAGAAGACAGAAAAAGACTCGCCAGTGCCGGTGCCGTTGTAAACGAAAGCACCAAAGCTGCAAGCACCGCGATTGAAAATGTCGCGGCCATCGGCTTAAACATCTTTCCTTCGACGCCCACAAGCGCAAACACCGGCAGGAAGACCATCACGACGATCAGCTGACCAAACCCCGCGGCCTTGCGGATTTCAATCGAGGCTTCAACGATCGTTTCTTTGATTTCTTCTTTACTGAGTTTCCGTTTGTACTGCTTAGCCCGCTCATGAATCATGCGAACACAGTTATCGACCAGAATCACCGTCCCATCGACGATAATACCGAAATCCAAAGCGCCAAGACTCATCAGATTTCCGGAAATCCCAAGGGGCTTCATGATTAAAAACGTGATCAGCAGTGAAAACGGAATCGTCAACGCCGTGATGACAGCGGCTCTGATATTTCCGACAAGCAGGAAGAGCACGATGATCACCAACCCTGCCCCTAAGAGCAAATTATGCTCTACGGTCCCAAGAGTGGCATTGACAAGGTCCGAACGGTTATAAACCGTCTTTAAAACAAATCCCTCGGGCAGAGTTTTACGAATTTCTTCGACCTTATCATGAACACGTGTGGAAACGGTTCGGCTATTTTCACCGAGCAACATCATCACCGTGCCAAGCACGGTTTCCTGACCGTTATAAGTGGCGGCTCCCGTTCTTAATTCCTTTCCGAGACGCACTCTCGCAATGTCCCCGATAGTAATGACTTTAAAAGAATCCAGCTGCTTGACCGGTGCCTGTTCAATATCTTCAGGACCCTTAAAAAGCCCAATGCCCTGAACCAGGAATTGTTCCGCCGTCTGAGAAATATATCCGCCACCGACATTCTTATTCACTTTTTCAAGTGCGGTAACGATGTCTTCGAAGTGAATTCCGTAGGACGCCATTTTCTTAATATCCGGCTGAACGTGGTACTGTCTTTCAAATCCCCCCGTGGTGTTGATTTCAGCCACTCCTTCGACTGTGAGTAAGCGCGGCTTCACAAACCAGTCCTGCACTTCCCGGACCTGCATCATTTGCTTTAAGCGCTCACTTGCATCTGAGGACGGCTTTGCAACATCCAAAGCGTATTGAAAGATTTCACCCAGCCCCGTTGAAATGGGGCCCAACTTTGCTTCGGCCCCTGAAGGCAGCTCCGGCAAAACTCCCTGCAATCTCTCAGTCACCATTTGGCGCGCCCGATAGATTTCGACTTCGTCCTTAAACACGATGGTCACCTGAGACAACCCAAAGCGCGTGATCGAGCGGACTTGCTCGACTCCGGCAATACCCCTCATCGCGGACTCCACCGGATAAGTGATACTGCGCTCGATCTCTTCGGGTGCTAAGCCCTCAATGACCGTGTTTACCTGAACTTGATTATTGGTAATATCCGGGACGGCGTCGATCGGCAGGTGTTGAAACGCGTACAAGCCTGCAAGTGCGATTCCCAGAGTCAAAAGAATAACTAAAAACCTATTATAGACTGAAAAACGAATGATATTATTAATCATATAAACCTCTACTAGTGCCCATGTCCTTCTTCTCCAGAAGAGAAGGCGGACAATTCTGCTGCACGTAAAAACCCAAGGCCACTCGTGACAATCTCATCACCGACTTTGAGTTCCTTTGACTTGATTTTTAATTTTCCAGCGGACTTCGAAACTGTGGTGAAATCGATGCGCTTATAAAAACCATCACGCAATCTATAGATATTCACCTCTTCACCGGAAACGAGAATGGCTTTACTTGGAATCTCCCATTCAGAAGGGTTCGAACTCAGCTTCAGAGTTTGTAGGGCAAAGTTTTTTATGGCCTCAGAAGACAGCTTAATTCCGTCATGCTCATCGGCGGCCGTAATCCCCTTATCCGGTCCCACCGCCGGCGACACCGCCTCTTCTTCGTCGGCTAAAGATAAGTGCGGTTGAAATAAAAATAGAATACCGAGTGCGGCTAAAATTATTTTTTTCATAGAGCAAACTCCATCGCTTCGCCGTCAATAAAACGAATGTCTAAATAGTTCTCGAGTGTTTTGAGTTCTCGTTCATTCCTAGTTTTTTCAAATTCAACGAGGCTTCGATGGGCCTCGATCACAAGACTGCTGGGAACAAGGCCACGATAGAAATGCCCCTCGATTTTCTTGTGGCGTTTTTCTTGAGACAAGCCACTTGACGAAGCTTTGAGCAGCCTGACCGAGCTTACGTACTGCTTAAACAGCGTCTCGCGCAGGTTGTGCAATTCGGTAAGAGCAAAATCACGGCGGACCTCCGCGGTCTTAACATTCGCAGCAGCAGTGGCTCGACCGCCTTGATTCAGACTTAGCAACGGTAGCGGCATACTGAAGTTGATACCAACTTGACTTGAAGTTACATCCCCGTCAGAGACTCGTTTCATAGACGGCCCCACACTCAGAGCTGGAAACACTTCACTGCGGGCTTTTGCAAGCTCTGCCTGGGACATTCCGACTTCTGCTTCATAAATTGCAAGCAGTGGTGAGCTGTTGATTTTTTCAGATTTCTCTGAAATCTCTGGCCAGTTTTTCACCCTTGCCGGCAGATTCAATTTGAAATCAGCTAAGGGCTTTCCGAGTGAGAGCTTAAAGAACGAGTCAATCTTTGTGATCTCTTCGATGATTTCTTGCTTTTTAAAAACATAATCTGACTTCGCAAGGTCAAAAACCTCGACGGTGACTTCTTGTTCCGGTGAAAGCTTTGGACGCTGCTGATACTGACGAACGAGTTTTGAAAAGACGGCAATAGACTCATCGACCATCTCGGCCTCTTCGTATAACTGACGAAGCCGCGTTAAATGCAAAATCACTTGCTTACGGACCTCGGCGCGAACCTTCGTAAGCTCCGCCTCGGCCTTTTTGACTTCGGATTCAGCAAGGGACTTTCTTGCAGAACGTCCACCACCGACCTCGATCGGAAAAGCCAAGCTCACGTCGAATTCCGACTGATTTTGCCCGGAGTTTTTGCCTGCAACATACTCCGATGACAGTTCAGGATTTAAAAGCTGCGAAGACTGCCCGACTGCGGCCTTCTTTGAGTTTAAGTAAGATTCGGCCTTTAAAACTTCAGGCGATCTACTTTCTGCACATAAAACCATTTGATTTGCATTATTAACGGCAACGCAAGGGTCCTCGACTGCCAATGCGCCCATGGGCGCCAAGGTCATAACCATTGCAAGTGCCGCCTTTTTAAAAAGCGACATAAAAACCTCTATAAAATGTGATTGAGAAAGTAAGGCTTAACGGAGGTTAAGCGTTTTTCGGAGGCTGATAAGGCACATCTAAGAACCGATCGTGCGGTCTCTTAAACTTTAAAATGTAGTCCACTTTCATGGAGTGGGCGAAAGAAAGTCCGGAAATAACCGGCACAACGACATTGGAACAATGACCAAAGTGACAAACGCTCTGTGAACAATCATCGACAGGAGAACTGCTGCTATGGGTATTTTTTTGATAGACACTCACAAGAGAGGCCCCATCACTGTGATCACAAATAGCAAAAGATGATAAGATCAGCGTACCGAAGAGCACGCTGATAGAGAACCAAGTTAATAATAAAAATGTTCTGCTTTTTGTCACTTTAAACAATATACCAATCTTCAATAGGGGCATCAACATCTTAGGTTGAAACATCCAAAATGAGAAGCCAATGAGTTTATGGGCGACCTGAACTGTACAGCCGGCCGCCCATAAAAACCCCTTTAGAACTTTCCTTAGAAGCTCGCCAACATGCTTACGCTGTAAGTGACTTCCTCCGCACGGTACAAACTTGATTGCAAACTTCGAGAATCCGGCCTGAGACCATTTTGTCGTGTCGCCACAGAGTTTGTGATATCGGGAACAAAGAGCACGGGCCCTACGGTCACGTACATCCCCGTACTGATATCTAAGGTCTCATCCAACAGGCTGAGACTGCTCGTTCGCCAGTCTTCTGTTGTGCCAATCCCCTGATAAAAGGACACATTGTCGGACAAAGAATAAGAAAGACTCACCCCATGAATGAGAGTCGTGTGGGAAAACTTCTCCTTCCCGTCTTGACTGATGGATTGGGGAGTAAAACCCTGGCGCGGGTCTAAAAAGTAAGTCACACTCCAACGCGGGTTGAGCGTCCAGTTCACGTAAGCAGTCAAACGGAACTTACCGTTGCTTCTTTCGGCAATCGCCTTGTCCGTGACAGGCAGATAAAACCATACAAGCGGGACGATTTCATCTGACCCCAACAATCCGGGCGTCTTAAACGAGTAAGTCACGACGGAATTGGATCTCTCGAACTTGCTACCACTGTCACTATCGCGCGTATATGTAAAATACTGACGAAAACCCCACTTGGTTGTCTCACTGGTCTTATAGGTCAGCCCCAGCGCATTGGTCGTATTGACGGCCGCATGGGAATTTCGGTCACGAATATCTGAAGCGCTCATATCAACAGCCGAGATGGCCAAGAAACCGACGTTGGATTTCGGTTTCACCACAGTGTTTACCGTGGTCGTCGTTGTCGTGGGCGCTGACTGTTGCTGAGCCAACCCTTCCATCGCAAAGAAAATAAGCGGCAAAGTGAATAACTTCTTCATTATTTTGCCCCGTTCTTAAGAACTTCGTACTCAGTCTCTGCGTCTATACCTGTGCCTTGCTTAAACTCGACTGTTGCCATTTGGTCCGTGACTCCGACGACCTTTCCAATGGAAGCAAGTTGACGAACGCAATTCACTCTTTCTCGATCTTTAAAATTTTTTGTGGCGCATGTTTTATTTAAAGCTGTGATCTCGGCCCCTTTTTCAGGGATTACCGATTCGTTGAATTTGATTTTTACCTGCGTAGAACCATCTTCAAAATGAAGGGGTTTGCTCTCTGAGCGGTAATAAGTTGTGGTACATGCGGTCGCTGCAAAAGAAAGGCAAATAAGTGCCATTACGTATTTTTTCATACATCTCTCCGAGCCAAAGGAATGCCGTTCAAATCGGGCCCACCCATTTGGCTAATAAATATTTAATTTTTAAAATTTCGAACTTAGCTATAAGACGTCGCTAAGCAATCGGAGGGCGCTTTTGAGTTTCAAAAACCATGCTGAGATAGTTAAACATGTAGTCCAAATTAGGAGTGCCAACTTGAACATCTAAAGACACAGCGACTTGCTGAGTGTAGTCGAAAGAACAATGGCCGGAATGACCAAAGTGACAAACGTGCTCGCCTTGGCTGTCATCCACGGGATCCGCTTGGTGAGAATAATCCGCAGCCACCATCGCCGTAATGACGGAAGTGCTTTCTTTATTTGAATTCAATTTACAATGAATGCCCGCTAGCGAGGTCATCGAGAAGATAATAAAAGAAAGAAAAAGGGCAACCGTTACTTTCATCCCGAATATTAGTAACGTCGATTCTTTTTAATTTCAACTGATTTAAATTAGCTTGTAATAATAGCCACTTGCCAGAGGCGCATGAAAAGGTCTAGTGCGCAATTGCGTGTATGACTCTGACAATCCCGTTTGCTAAGGTAATAAGATCAACTGAGGCAGAATGGCGTATCTTAAAAGAAACTCTAGCATTCTTTCTATCTTAGGTATTTTGTTTTTTCTCGCAGGCTTACTTTGGAATGCCTGCAATCACGGCGGCGATTTTAAAGTTTTCTATCTCGCCGGCGAACGCTTCCTCACTCATCAATCTGTCTACAATCCGGCCGACGGCTGGTCGCCGTTTAAGTACCACCCTGCCTGGGCCGTGGTTTTTTCGCTATGGTCCCTGCTCCCTTTTACCCTGGCGACCCTGGCTTTTAATGCGGTCAACATGGGCTTGTGGATTTGGGCGGCCCACTCTTGGAGTAAGCTCCTTAACTATAAAATCACCACGACAAGTTTCTTAATCCTGGTCGTCTTAAGCCTGAATGCGATGTCAGCAGAAACGGCTTACGGGCAAATCAACGGCCTTCTCTTTTGGGGCGCGACTCAGATTTTCTTGTGGCTAGAGGACTCGACTCAAAAACCTTTCCGCAGCGGCTTGCTCTTAGCTGTGCTGATCAGCCTCAAACTCAATTTAGGCATCCTGCTGTTCTATGCTCTTTACAAAAACTGGCGCACGGCTTTGGGACTTCTCGGCGGCGCTTTGGTTTTGCATGGTATTGTCAGCTTAAGCTTTGGCGACATCGTCAACTGGGGTCTTTATCACTCGTGGCTCGATCTCTTGATGACTCAGTCAAAGGAACAATTCAACACGTTTGAAGTGCAAAGCGTTCTCCGCGTGTGCTACGTCCTCTTTGGTGAGAGCCTTGCAAAAACGATCTGGGCCGGCCTCTTGGGACTCGCCGTGGTGCTGGGAATTTATTTGGATAGAACTCACAAGCACGAGAATCCACAGCAGAGAACCGCGCTGGCGGGAGGCTATTGGCTTGCGATCATCTTCTTCTTTTCGCCGCTCGCATGGTGGTATCAGGTCTTGTACCTTTTCCCGCTCGCGTTTTTGCTCCTAAAGAACTCAACGTTGCCAAAAGCACAGTGGCTTGCGCGCATTTGCCTGTGCAGCTTTGCATTCATTAGCTTTAACACCATCGGCCGCGCCGGAATCTTCAGCTACAAATTTTATATGGGATATTTCGCAGCCGGTATGATCCTGTGGCTCTACTTCCTGTGGGACCGCGTCCGTCCCGCACAAGCACAGATTTCACTCTCTGCCGAAAAGGCCGCTTGAGCGCAGCGATCTCTATCTAACGTCGATAGGTCAGAATAATCTGGCCGCCGCCGCCACTTCCAGAAACGCCGCCGCCATTCCCCGAGCTCCCACCCGCGGATCCTGCGCCACCGCCAGGAAAACCACCAGCTCCGCCCGCAGCTCCCGCAGCAGCGCCAGAACTAGCGCCTCCTCCGCCGCCGCCACCGCCACCATTTTGGTTTGACACACCGGCAGATCCTACAGTGGGAGAAGCACCCGACGTACCCGCACTACCTCCAGCTCCGCCCCCGTTTGCAGCACCGCCGGCAGCGCCAAAGGAATCACTCGGAGGGCTGGCCCCATTGGCACCTGCGCCCGTCGGAGAACCCGCGGCGCCACCACCAGCACCGGGAAAATAACTAGGATTGTTGCCGCCAGCACCGCCAGCATAAAGCACATCACCTACGGAAGACGCCGTCGCGCCACCAGCGCCGCCCAAATAGTTAGTTCCATCTTGAATAGAACCTCGCCCACCTTGGGCCAACACCGTGCCTGTACTCGAAAACCAAGTATCGCCCCCATTGGTACCAGGCGCATTGTTGCCAGAAGTGCCGCCGGCACCAATCGAGTAAGTGATACTGTTACCAGGTGTCACGGCGAGATTATTTTTCTTCGCGTAAGCACCGCCGCCGCCCGCACCATATGCAGACCAACTCGAAGCTCCAGCAGCACCTCCGCCAGCCCCCCAGCACTCCACAGAGATAAGAGTCGTCACTCCAGATGGCACGATCCAACTCGTCCCCGAAGTGAGAACCACGGTGTTCATTTGGTTTCGGAAAAAGGCCATTGGGATTGTTTGCGCTAAGATCTGTGATCCGCAGAAAAGACAAATCAGAAGTCCGGCGCAACGTCGATGAAGAATACTTTTGAAGATGAAAATGAGAGAATCCATTGGGACTATGTTGACAGTCACAGCCGTCCGCATGCCAACACAAACTCAATAGTGGAATGAATTCTGCTGCAATTGTGCAGCGAGAGCTTTGCTATCCATGAGGTTGGTACAGCTTTAATTAGTCTGATTTATACGAATATGCATGGGCTTGTATGCTCCAACGAAATCATCGAATAAAGCCCTGCGTTCCAAGGTGTTCCCTACGGTACATTTCAAGCAAACACTAAACTGGATATGGTTCCATTAGTTTGTCATATCGTTAAATGAGAAATAACATTAAAGCCAATCATACGAATTTTTTTAAGCATTGATTCGGATGTGAATGATCAGCTTTCGAGGAAGAACCATGAAGAGAG
Source organism: Bdellovibrionales bacterium (assembly GCA_018266295.1). Classification (NCBI taxonomy): domain Bacteria; kingdom Pseudomonadati; phylum Bdellovibrionota; class Bdellovibrionia; order Bdellovibrionales; species Bdellovibrionales bacterium. Next base: position 185,218 of record JAFEAQ010000010.1, read on the forward strand.
AGAAAAAAATAACCGTTAAGAGAAGTATCAGGAGAAATATTAAGAGAAGATTGTTCTTAAAGCGATTATTTGGTTTTGGATTTGTTGTGAATCAAGCCTCTTTACTACGGCCAGTATCTCTGATTCTTGGAATTTTATTTTCCGGAAAGAAATCCCTCGCACACATAATTCCATTCGCTTTTTGGCGTAAGACTCCGTTGACGTTATGGATGTGGGGCTACGGCAATGACGGAGCGACAGGACTCGGGATTTCAACCAATAAAAGCTCTCCCGTGCAGGTAGGCTCTCTCTCAACCTGGGACTCAGTTTCCGCCGGATCCATTCACACGATGGCCATAAAAACCGACGGAACTTTATGGACGTGGGGTGACAATACCAATGGTCAACTCGGCATTGGCACTGTCGTTGGAAAAAACTCTCCGGTGCAAATTGGAACGGGAAATAATTGGTCGATGGTTTGCGCCGCCGGAGTTTGGACGACAGCAGAGTTCTCGCATACGCTCGCGGTCAAGAGCGATGGAACTTTATGGGCCTGGGGCGATAACTCAAAAGGACAGCTGGGCGATGGCACGACGGTGAGTAAAAGTTCTCCGATTCAAATTGGCACTGACACCAACTGGGCTTATGTAAATGGCACTTGGGGATTGAACAGCTTCGCGATAAAAACCGACGGGACTCTATGGTCTTGGGGATATAACGCCGCCGCCTCTGCCGGTATGCTCGGAGACGGAACGATCGTAAATAAAAGTTCTCCAATTCAAGTAGGCGCTCTCACAAATTGGTCGAAGATCAACGTGGGCTTTGGCCACGTCCTTGCGCTCAAAACGGATGGAACTCTATGGGCCTGGGGGCTCAATTCGAGTGGGCAACTTGGCAACGGCCTTTTCGCGGCGAAAAGTTCACCGATTCAAATTGGCGTCGGCACGAACTGGATGACTCTTGGCACCGCAGGCTACGGCAGTCTTGCGCTTAAAACCGATGGGACCTTGTGGAGCTGGGGCAGTAACTCCTATGGAGAGCTCGGTCTCGGTGACACCAACGACAGAAGTGTACCGACCCAAGTGGGAACTTCCACTTGGACGGCGTTGGATTCCTCATTGGATCAAGCTATGGCCATTCGTTCTGATGGAACACTCTGGGCATGGGGCTCGAATAATAAGGGACAGTTAGGAGATGGAACAGTTGTAGCGCGAAGCTCTCCGGTCCAAATCGGTGCAGTCAATACATGGGTGAAGTGCAGCGCCGGTGAATCCTTTGCGGCCGCCCTCAGATATTAGAAAGTCCTTCACTGACTGTACTTAATGTATCCCTCACATTGATTTACTAATCTTGTGAAAGCATTGCAATAACAGCTCCGTATATGCCTTTAACAACTTCACTCATTTTCGTATAATCAAGGCGGTCAGGTGTGTCAGCCTCGGTATGGTATGCTTTGTTTCTCATCATAGCCGTGTCTGTAATCATGACCGCCGGCCAATCGTAAGTCCAATAGTTACGATGATCAGAAAAATCCACGCCGTTGACGTAAGCAGGAGCATTCATCGAATAAACTGGCACTTTGCTATTAGCAGTCATATTACGCTTCAGTTCTCGCACAAGTTCACGATCGGCTGGCAACCCCACTTGCATTGTCGTCAGCCCCGGGATTCTTTGGCCCACAAGCGTCTAAATGCGCACCAATAACAGCGACATCTTTGCTCTCACCTGATTCATAACGAAAGAGTATATTGTGAAAAACCCGATCGAATGCATAGACGTCATAAATTTTTGGCTGGTAACCCAATTCTTGCAGCCGATTGATCACAAATTTTTCAGCCTTCAAAACGGATTCAACATTTTTAAAATAGCGGTTTGGCTGTATCCCAGAAAGTTCGTAAGTATCAGCCTTCAATCGATTTACATCCACAACAACACTATCGGTAACTGCCTTCCCAGAAGAAACGATAGGATTACGCAGGTACCAAAACATCAAAAGCCAAAAAAGCGAAAACGGAATCAAAATCCCATATAAAAGAAACTCTGGCCGAACAAGTTTTATAGACTTCATTAAGTTTATACTAAGAAGCACCCATCAGAATGTCACCTAAAACGCCCCAAAAGTGCAGCACCATTTCCCTTCCATTTGCGAGTTCCACAGAAGGTAAAATTCTACGTAAAGAACGGAAACCCTGTCGAACCAAGAAATAATAAAATACCAAGAACTAAAAAGAGCGAGGACTGTCTGAGCAAATGGAAGGGAAATGGTGCCTCGGGCCGGAATTGAACCGGCACGACCCGGTAAAGGAATCCCAGGATTTTAAGTCCTGTGCGTCTACCAATTTCGCCACCGAGGCATACTAGAAATGAAGCGCCAGAAAATCATTATTTCGCCCTCTTGTCATCTATTTGCTTTTTTGCGTTAGACTCATGACACCCCGAGAAATCTCTTTGACTATCGCCCCTGCCCGGGCTTTGATATTTCGTCGTGAATTTCTTTGCCCGAAACTTTCAGATCTTTAAGCGCATAGGACTTCCCCTGTATGTCCTAACCCTGATCTACACTAGCCTGGATCAGCTTCTCACTATCAATACCGAAGCGGCGATGCGCAACCCCAACGGCGGAACGACGTGGATCTGGGTTTATGGCTTTTCCTCTCTGATTGTCGGAATTATCTTCCCCATTCTGGGGATTTTGGTTGTGCTCTATGGCGCCAAAGCTCCGGATGCGAATGAAAAGGGCCTTTGGCAGTTTATTCAGCACCACATGAACCAGTTGAGTATTGAGATTCTGCGATCTTGGGGAAAAACCCTGATGTGGTCGTTATTGTTCATTCTGCCAGCACTTTGGAAGTACCTTGAATACACCATGATTCCGTTCATCGTAACCATGTCCAAGAAGTATGACCGCGGCGAGGAAGACGCCTTGGACAGCTCAGCCCACCTGGTGCGCAAGCATTTGCTGAAGGTTTCAGCAATTTTACTTGTCTTCCATTTGATTTTTCCGTCGATTCTGACGGTTTTATTTGATGAGTACCGTTTGGTATGGCACACGCCAGTGTCTGCCCTGGTACTGACTCTCGTCGATGTTTATCTTTTTATTTTCTCCACTCAGTTGTTGTTGGGTGTGTTTGAAAGTCAAAACCAGCAGGAGGTCCCTAATGCAGCAGCTCATGTTTAACTGGAAAGACATCAAAAACCGTGGCCGTGGCCTGACCTTTGATGATGTTTTGATTATGCCAAAACGTTCGGATGTGCGCTCGCGCCGTGATCCTTCTTTGACTTCCCGCTTGACGAAAAAACTCATGATCGAGACTCCGATCATCAGCGCAAACATGGACACCATTACTGGCACGGACATGGCCATTGCCATGGGTAAGCTCGGCGCCCTCGGCATCCTTCACCGTTTCGCAACAATTGAAGAGCAAGCCGACATGGTTCGTAAAGTAAAAGAATCCGGCGCAAAAATTATTTCAGCTTCCATCGGTGTGGGTGACGAATCAAAACCGCGCACCAAAGCTTTGGTGGATGCCGGCGTGAACCTCATCACTATCGACATTGCTCATGGTCACTCGATCCAGATGATGGAAACTTTGAAGTGGCTTAAAGACACTTACCCGCAAATCGAAGTCATCGCTGGAAATCTCGCGATGCCGGATGCGGCGAAAGATTTGATCGAAGCCGGCGCTGATGCCATCAAAGTCGGAATCGGTCCGGGCTCGATGTGTACCACTCGTATCATTACCGGTGCGGGCGTGCCGCAACTAACGGCGATTGCCCTTTGCACAGAGATCGCAGACAGCTACGGCGTTCCTGTGATCGCCGACGGCGGGATTAAAACGTCGGGCGACATCGTGAAGGCTTTTGCTGCCGGCGCAAGTACGGTGATGCTTGGAAGCATGCTCTCTGGAACGATTGAAACTCCGGGAGAGATGAAGGGCGGTCGTAAACAGTACCGCGGAATGGCTTCAAAAGCGGCGCAAGTTTCTTGGCGCGGTGGCGTGCCTGAAGGCATGGCCGCTGAAGGTGAATCGACCATGGTGAACCTCAAAGGTCACGTGAAAGACGTGGTGCTTGAAATCACCGGCGGTATCCGCAGCGGGATGAGTTACATCAACGCCACCAGCGTTGGCGAAATGCGTGACAAAGCTTATTTCATGGAAATGTCTAGCAACGGGATCGCGGAAAGCCGCGCCCATGGAGTGAATGCGTGATAGATTCTCGTCCCATTGGGGTGTTTGACTCAGGCATTGGCGGGTTGACCGTATTAAAGGTCCTCGCCGAGCGTTTCCCAAAAGAGAGCTTTCTCTATTTAGGCGACACCGCACGCCTCCCCTATGGTTCGAAGTCAGCACAAACGATTCGTCGCTATTCAGAACAAAATGTTCACTATTTGCTTCGCCAAGGCGTCAAGGCCGTGGTGATTGCCTGCAACTCAGCGTCTTCACAATTTCCTGAATCTGAATTTGAAGGGGTTCCGGTCTATAACGTGATTCATCCGGGGAGTTTTAAAGCTCTGAGCGTTTCAAAGAATAAAAAAATCGGGATTCTCGGCACTCGCGCAACTGTCAAGAGCGCCGCGTATGCGCAGGAGCTGATTCGCCTTGATGACAAGGTCGAAGTCTTTAGCCAAGCCTGCCCGCTTTTTGTACCGCTTGCGGAAGAGGGCTGGGATGAAGATCCTATCACCAATCTTGTGACTTACAGATACGTGAATCCCATGGTGCAAACAGGAATCGACACCCTGATTCTGGGTTGCACGCACTACCCGATTTTAAAGCAAGCTATTCGCCGCGTGACGGGCAACTCGATTGAGCTTGTCGACTCTGGCGAAGCCATTGCCGATCTCATTGCTCAGGACATTGAACGCGGTCACTTTAAACCCGTTAAAGATGAAAGCACTCAGAATATCCAGATTATGACGACCGATGCCTCAGATCACTTTACGACTCTCGCTCGCAGGATCATGGAACCCGTTGTCGCCCACGAGTTCCGCGTTGTCGATATTTAGAGCCAAACTTGACTCTGTTCTAAAACGTTTTTCCAGATCCAATTTTACTTCTTCCAATGTGACATCGATAATTTTTTGCAGCATCTCTTCATCCGGCACATGATAGAGAGCCGCCAGATCTTTGAGAGTGCCCACCGGTGGCGATGAAATCCCGCGCTCCCAGTTACTGATAAACTGCGAGCACTTATAACCGAGCTTTTCTGCGACCTGACTTTGCGACACTCCCGCCGCTTTTCTTTTTTCTTTGAGATATTCTGCTAATTGTTTTCTGCTCATAAAGCCTCCTTGTAACCACGTCATCGTGGGGCTATGAGTAGATCTTAAACAAACGAAGTCAGTTTAATTTCAAACGCGGGTCAAATGTCGCTGACAAACAACGGTTTAATGTTTCAAAATGAGACGTTCCCAATCCTTGTCGAGATATTAGACTCCACGATGACAAATTAAGGCGCGCTCCCCTTTTGATCCCAAGAGCGCGTTGTAAATTGCTTATGACCTGGCAAAACTCCTGCAATGTGTTCCATCGTAGGAGAGAAATCTATGAAACTATTTTCTTTAGCTTTGTCTGTATTGGTGGCCATGCCATTAACCTCTGCATTTGCTCAACAACAATCTGATGAGGCCCTCGATGAGTTCGAAGTTCTCACGGAACAAATGCGCGAATATCAAGACGCTTACGAACGAGGTGATATCCTTAGCCCCCTGAAGGTTCAGCAATATGATACAGACGCTAAAGAAGTAAAACCCGAAGAAGCGTTTGAGGACTATAAATCCGCGGTCACAGATCGCTACTATGGTTATCAACTCTTTATTATGGTGAATAAATCTGTCAGCAGTAAATCCAGCAAAGAACGCGACCCCAATGTTTTGCAGCCGCAGACAATGTATATCTTTGCTCGTAAAGGCGATGAGATCAAGCTTCGCGGTGTCTTGCCGGTATCAACTGGCAAAGAGCCGGCTCCAGGCAAAAGCGACACGCACGAAGGCTTTATGCGCGTACAAAGCGCTCAAGCAACCTACACTTCACGCAAATTCGGCGAAGCGATGCCTTTCAGCCTTTGGTTTGAATCCGAATACGGAACTGCGATCCACCAGACTTTGCAAACTCGTTGTGACCAATTGATCGGCCGCCGCGCTTCTGCAGGTTGCATTCGTCTTTGCCCAGGGGATGCTGAGAAAGTTTTCCGCGTCGTGACTTCTGGCGACTACCCACGCAGTTCAGCAATCGTTTTACTTGATAAAAAAACCGGCGTTCCAGTTTCTCGCGGTCTTGCGAAGGCATTAACAAAAGCTTCTAAAGACGGTTACATCACACCGAAAGTCATCCGTGGCTTCCCAGTGATGGTTCGCGTGATTGATGGTAACACTCCAGAGAAAGTTCAAGAGATGCAAATGTTGCTTCAGAACCCTTCTCAAGGTTTCCAGCGTTACTTTAAGCCAATCGGCTCCCAAGTCATGCAAGGTCTTTCGATTTAAAACTTAAAGTAGCTTCGTAATAAAAAAGCCGGTATCTCTACCGGCTTTTTTATTATTTCAGCATCTTTGCAAGCGCTTCCTGATCTTCTTTATCCTCAGGAACGAGCCACTCCGGCGGAACGTTCTCGACCACATAGGCCCAGGAACTTTTTAACATGGGCTTGGCCAGTGGTTTGGCATTCAGGTCTTTTAGCAACTGCAGATGCCTTAATAAAATTGTTCGAGTGGGTTTATAAAATCCCTCAGCATCCTTTCCGGCGTTGGTGATTTCTTCAGAGGCCTCGGCCTTTTCTAGAAGTGACTTAAAAAAATGCTCTAAACTCATATTGAGAGCATCGTATATTTAATCCACCTTCTTCACAAGCTCTTCCATGGTCTTGAGTTCTTTAGCAACTTCTGCTGGGATATGCGTTCCGCTGGTTCCGGTATACGCCATCGTCACCAGTTCTTGATAATCGGCAAGGCATTTCTTGGCGATCGGATTTTTTGGAAACTCCAGGACACATTGTTTCAAGTAGAGTTCTGGCATCGAGTAAGACAGTTGATGGCTATAACGGGCCTCACAGAAAGACAGCCAATATAAAATATCCGGCTTAATGTGCGTGCCGGGATTCGCCTGTAAATACTCATACAAAATACTAGAAATTTTAAGATACTGAATCTGGCGCTCTGGACTATTATAACTAAAATTACCGTTGAGCTCCTCTTTCAAGTTTGATTCGACATATTTTCGCACATCAGCTTCTTCCTTCGCCGAGAACTCCGGATATTTTTCTTTCTTCATTTTTAGCGCGGCGGATTTCAGCCCCTCGATCTTTTCATGTAAGCTTTTTGGCAGTTTTGAATTCTTAAGATCCCCTTCCAGCGCTTTTGCAAGATCATCCATACTTCGACGGACCCGGACAAAATAAAACAACTGTCTTGTCACAGTCTTTTCTAGACTATCCACCGTGACCTGATTGGCAGGATAACCGTCGAGGGCCTTTTGATAAAGCTTCATCGCTTCATCAAAATTACGAATAACAAAAAGGAACTCCGCTTCTTCGAAGGGATTGGTGAGAATATGTCCCTGATTTAGCGTCGTCAGATGAGTGCTCATCGCAGGCAACTGTGTATGGCAGTTCATGCAAACCGACAAGGTCGACTTCAACATCCAGAGCGAGTAATCTTTATTACCTGCTAAAAAAACCTGATCCACTTCTTTCAGCTGCTGGGAGAGAACTTTTCCGGAAATTTCAAATCCCGATCGTTTGATCTGAGTCTCGTGATTGATACTCTTACTGACTTCAATCATATGCTTCAGAGATTTATCAATCGCCGGTGCATTTTTAGGATCGCTGAAGGCAGTTTCTGAAACTATGAATGGTTTCAGAGTAAAGATTTCGTTAAACATTTGGTTCATTAGCGGCTTGACTTCCGCAACAGCGACGACAGTTAAGCTTCCAAGAAGCAGGCCAAGAAGCATCTTAAATTTTGTCATATTTTCCCCCACTCAACTATAGTGCCAGCAACCAGCAAAAATCGTGAAATTGTATTTTAATTCAAATGAGGGCTGTGACTTTTTGTCTCAAGTCTCTGACCAAACGTCTCGGAAAAATGTCGAACCTCTTGCCAGTTGGTATATTCATAATCTTTCGAGAAATCTGTCGGAGCACCAGCTTTGCGGGCGATTCTCTTCATAATAATTTTAGTCAGCCAATTATATTGAGAGTAAAGTAATGCTCCGGGAAAAATCGTCCACTGCTGCGGAACCCACTTTGTGGTTGCAAAGAAGTCTTGGACGATCTTACGTTCTTCAGCTTGAACCTTTGGATCTTTTTGTAAAACACCAAGACAGACCGAGAAGAAAGCTGTTGGTACGGATTTAAGCGCTTCGTGATTTCGTCGCACCCACCGTCTTAGTGTCCGAGGGAAGGAGCCCAAATAGACAGGCCCGCCGACGATGATAGCATCATACTCCCCTTTGCTAATAAGTACACTCTGTTCGCTGTTATATAGGTCCGTCCAATGGCCCATTCTCTGAAAGTGATTGGCAATGTCATTAGCAATCTTTTCCGTTTGTCCGTTTTTGGTTCTGTACACTATCAGAATATCAGCCATCGTCTTATCTCGCGACAGAGAAGGTCGTTGGGTTACGAATCATAAAGGTCTCATGGGGTTGCAACCCGAGCTCTTCATAAGAATAATTGAGTTCCTGACCGTAGTAATATAATGCCAAGCAAGGGTCGAAATCTACCCGGACAAATGTCAATAAGGTGACTGAACCCGAAGATTCTTTATGAACGACAAAGCTGTTTTTCCATGTACATCCACTGCTTCGCACTTGAATGCGCACTCCTTCAGGAGATGTCATGGAGCCCAAAAGGGACTCCACCACTGGTTTCATTGGCTCTGCAAAACTGTTAAAAGAACTCAAAAATAACAAAATTGTAATAAAAAGTGTTTTCATAATACCTTCTAGTTGAGACGTGTTTGACACAAATCACTGAGTGCACGGCAAGCATCCGTTGTTGTGAAGATGCCCACTAGGTGGCCATTATCAACAATTAAAGCACTGCCAACTTTTCTTTCAGCAAGCTCCGCACTGACATCGCTAATGGGAGTCGTCGGCTTCGTCACATAAGGAATCTCTTCGTAGATATCTTTCACTTTAGCATGGCGGGCATCAAAACCAGTCAGCGACATCGCATATTTGACATCGCGATCGCTGAGGATACCATATCTTTGCCCCTCGACAACGACGACCGGCAGATGACGAATACCATGTTTTTTCATCACTTGGCTTGCTTCTTCAATCGTTGACTCTGCATTGATCGCATAAGGCGTTGTTGTCATGTATTTTTGAATTTGGGGAATCGCTTTCATAGGACCTCCGTAAAAACGTATATCAACTCTTCATCGGCAAGCTGCAAATGCAAGAGGATTTCGTTGTTGTTAATTTCAATCACGTTCAATGTCTCGCGCCCCACTTGCATGTCCGGATCTTGCGCACAATCTGGGCTATTTAATGGATTCACGGAAAACACGATCTCGTGAAGTTTATTATTCAAAATTTCATAATGAGCGAATCTCTCACAAAATCCGCTTTCTCCGGCTCGATCCCAAAAGAGGCGATCCGTGCCGTTATTAAAAAATGTTAAAAAGAGATTCAATTTTGGATTTAAAGGCGGAACCCGCTCACCATGGTAGATCATCTCTGTCAGCTTCCATTGGCCCACCGGGTTTTCTTGAGCAAAACAAGGAGAGCAAAATAAAAGCAATGCCGTGACCAAGAGTCTCATAGATCCCACCCGCGTTTTTTCATCTCATCACGGATGATTTTCTGAGTCTCAGGAGTCTCTTTAGAAGAAACCTCCAGCAATTCCTTTTTAAAGGACTCAAAATCCGAGAAGTAATTCAAGCGAAGTAAGGTTTTCCAAGCAATCTCAAGACCTTGATCTTTGCCCAATTGCTTTTGCAAAGCCCATAAGAGCCCTGAAATAATGCCTGAGTCATGATAGAGCCCGCCGTTTACTTCAGCAAACTGCATGTCATTTTCGACAGTTCTTTTAAATGGAGCTTTTTTGTAAGAAGCTTCTCCCATCCGTGGATTATTTAACTGCACAGCGGTTAAGAAGTCGGCAAAAGCTTCATTCAGGGATCCCCCTTGTTTTTCATAAGGCAAACCCGCCACCGCCTGAATCACCGCGTGCATGGTTTCGTGGGTCACGATAGATGGGTCCATCGGGATCTTTTCAAAGGTATCACCGTCCCCTTCACCGAGACGAATTTTTTGCTGAAAATAAAAGGCCGTATTGGTTTTATCCGGAAAGCCTTTTTGCGTTTCGGCCTCAAGGACGAATGGAAGTTTTACTTGCAAAGTTTTTTCCGCCCATTGAAGAGCTTGATTCATATAGAAAAAGACCTGCACTTGGGAAAAGCGCACATCTGTCACCGCAAAATTAAGTTCGTTATTCTCTCCAGGCTGAGCCACGGTGTCGGCCTCGGTCGAGAGCTTTATTTGAGTGGTCGAAAGTTCTTTATTATTTAGAAGGCCTTGAATAACCACCTTCTGCAATTGGCTTTTCAGCGGACCGTTGGGAAAAATATGAGCGGTGGCATCGATAAACCCAGAGCCTAAACGCCTTTGCAGAACGATTTCCATGTTATAGTCCACGTAAACCCCTTGCAAAGTGCCGTCGGCTTCTTCAAAGATCATTTTCCATAAGACTTGCGGCTCTTCATCTGCAATCCACGGAATACTGAGGCTTGGACCTTCTATTAAATTATCACGGCTAAACTGTTCATGGGATTTAAGGAAGTAAGAGAGCACAAAAGGTTTTTGCGCTCTCATGAGAAGCAGATCGCGGCGGACTGACAACGGGATTGCCGACATCCAGCGATAGTCAATAAATTCGGCCTGACCCTTCTCGGAAATTTTCTTGTAGTAACTGCCTTCGACTTCGACGCCTTCAATTTTTTGCGTCTCTAGCAAAAGCTCTTGCTGTCCTATCGGGAGGGAGTTTTCATTTGAAACTCCCGGAGGTGTGGCCGGAGCAGATCCCTGCCCCGTCCACCGAGTGCTCGTCCAAAGAGTGACTTGCGTGCAAGAGGTCACTGACACCAAAGCCACAATTCCTACGATCCAGCGCTTATCCATAAACACCCCCGACAGTTCCTTGAAGCCCTACTCGATGTTCATGACTTTTGTAAGATATGTGCCGTCGCCATTCAGGAATTTCAAGTTGTGGGTTCCAGAGGCGAGTTTGCCAATGCGAATTTCTTTACTGAAAGGAACAAGCACCATGATGCACATGCCTTGGCTGACCGTCGCATAGGACTGAATTTCATGATTGAAAGTATCGATGTGTTTTACATCGGCTCCTTTCCATGAATAACAGCCGTTTGGAAAAAGGCCGCTGGCAACAACGTAGGCATCAGCGCTGGAGTCGAAGCCACCAGGGACGTAAACCTCGTTCAGGCCGATCGCCACGTCTTTTGTTGCCGGCGCGGCCACCGTGGAAGCGGCATTTGCAGAATTTGAAATGACTAAGAGCAAAGCAGATGCAGTGATGAATTGAAATGTAGATTTAAAAAAGTTTTCCATGGTTCCCCCAAAGTTGATGTTTTTTTCCGTCATCCTGATGACGTCGGATACAAACCCTTTGAGCAAGACCGGTGCCAACCGTCTCAAGAGGAGAATTCAGAAAACAACATCGAGTTTGAGACAGAACAGCCCAAACCCGACGGGAACCTCGAGACGTTATGTCTCGAAAACAAAGACTTTAATTTTTAGGAAGTTTTTTTGGCAGTTGAATGACAAAGCGCGTGTGCGGACTTTTTCGATCGTACTGAAGACTGCCGCCATTTTTATGAATAATCCCAACGGAAATACTTAAACCAAGCCCTGTTCCATACTGCACGCTTTTGGTCGAAAAAAATGGATTGAACATTTTCTTTTGAACTTCTTCAGGAATTCCAGCCCCGCTATCCGTGATAATGATATCTATATTATGTTCATGTTCTTGAAGCTCGATCTTCACCCACTTTTGCGGCAACTGCTGAACAGCATCAAAGGAGTTGTTCAACAGATTCACCAGAACCTGCACGATCTGATGACTGCGGCAGTCTATAATAAGATTCGGATCAATCACCGGCGTCTTCAGATCAACGCCGTGATTTTTAAATCGGTGCTGGCAAAGATCCAAAGCATCTTCAATCAGACTGAGCACGGGGACCTTGGCGGAAAGCTCCTGCTCTTGAGAATGATGAGCCATGGTCTTCATGCTGCGAACGATTTTAGCAATTCTCTGTCCTGTGACCTCGATCGTATCCGCGACCTTAAAGAGCTCCTCCTTATCCAAAGTCGGATCATTCAGCATGCTTTTAAGCATTTCAACCCGTCCTAAAATAACTCCTAAAGGATTATTGATTTCGTGAGTGATGGCGGCTGCCATCTCGCCGATCGCGGAAAGTCTGGAGGCTGCCACAAGTTTTTCCTGCTGCTCAAGAATGGTCTGCTGGGCTTTTTTAAGGTCCGTGATTTCATAGCGAATGGACAGGTATTGACTGATTTTTCCGTCGTCGCCTAAAAAAGGAACGATCGTCGTATAAACCCAGTAAAGATCGCCGTTCTTCTTGCGATTGCAGACCTCACCTCGCCAAACCTTGCCGCTCGCAATGGTTTTCCAGAGGTCGATGAAAAACTCTTTTGGGTGGGATCCGGAGTTTACAATACGGTGGGTTTTGCCCAAAAGCTCCTCGCGATTATAGCCTGAAACCTCGCAGAACTTGTCATTCACATAGATTATAACGCCTTTGGCGTCGGTGCTGGCAACAATCGCGGCCTGATCCAGGGCGTATTTCTGATCCTCAAGTTTCTTAATGAGAGACTGTGTTAAAATCGGCATAAAACCCTTTCGAGACAATTTGACTCATGTTCCCTGAGCCCCACTCGCCATTCTTTGATTTACCCACTTCCTATGTTAAACCTAAATATAGGACTAACAAAAAGGAATCTATTTTGTCACAAGGTAATTTCGGCTCTATCGTGGTAGTTGATGATGACCCAGAAATGCTCTCGATGGTTCATGATCATTTAAAACGCAGCGGTTATCAAGTCCGCGCTTTTAATAGCAGTGCGGAAGCCGTGAAATACCTGTCCTCCGGTGGTCTTGATGCCCTTGGAACGGAACTTCTGCTGACCGACCTACGCATGCCTGAAATCGACGGCTTAGATCTTTTGCAGCAGGTTCGCCGTCTGCCAAATCATTTTCCTGTCATTATTATGACCGCGTTTGCGACAGTAGATACGGCGATCGAAGGGCTTCGTCGCGGTGCTTTTGATTACATTACAAAGCCTTTTAAGCTTAATGAGCTTTCGCTCACGATCGAGCGCGCGCTGAATTTCTATCGCCTTAAAATGCAAAACCAAGTACTGAGCGCGGAAGTGCGCAGGTCTTGGGGCATTCAAGATATCGTCGGTAAGAGTGTCGCGATGAAGAGTATTTTTGATCTGATTGATCGTGTCTCTTCAGCCAATTCGAGTATTCTGATCACAGGCGAAAGCGGCTCCGGCAAAGAAGTCGTTGCCCGCGCGATTCACAATCGCAGCCCGCGAGCACAAAAGCCTTTTATCGCTATTAACTGCACGGCCATCCCTGAGGATTTGCTGGAATCTGAGCTCTTTGGCCATGTCAAAGGCAGTTTCACCGGCGCCACAGGTGATAAGAAAGGTCTTTTTGAAGAAGCCGATGGCGGGACTCTTTTCTTAGATGAAATTGGCGACATGAATATTGGTCTTCAAGCAAAACTTCTGCGGGTTTTGCAAGAAAGAACTATTAAACCCGTCGGCAGCAATCAGCTTAAGAACATCGACGTCCGTGTCATCGCGGCGACTCACAAAGATATGAAGAAAGCGATCATGAACGGCAGCTTCCGCGAAGACCTTTATTACCGCCTTGCCGTGATTCCAATCGTTGTTCCGCCTTTGCGTCATCGCATGGAAGATATTCCGCTTTTAGCCCATCACTTCCTTCGCAAATACTCTGCGATCAATCATGGAAAGTCTTTAGGTTTCACCCAGGAAGCTTTGCAAAAACTGATGAGCATGCAATGGCCAGGAAATGTGCGTGAACTTGAAAACATGGTGGAACGCCTTGTGGTTTTATCCCATGGACCGCAGATTGAAGCCGCCGACATTCCGGATGCAGATCAAACTTCACCAGAGCAATTCTTCGGTCAATCCACGTCGGACTCACCGACACTGCAAGAGCTTGAAAAACGCTACATGCAATTGATTCTTGAAAAAGTGGGCGGAAAAAAAGAAAAGGCCGCGCAGATTCTCGGCATCAATCGCCGGACTCTCTATCGCAAAGAACGTGAATACGGCTTTGTGCATGATGATGGTACTGAAGGCGAAGCCGACGAATAAGTTTGAGACAATCCGTCAGTGATTTGGGAATAAAAGTCCCAAATCTCCTCTGAAAATCATTATAAGCCTGGCGCCGGTTTTGCAGTGTTTTCATCCTAGAAGGAGAAATTATGAAACCGACTGTCAAAGCTATCATGACGAAAGATCTTATGACGATCCCCGCTGGCTCTCCTGTTAGCAAAGCTTGGGAAATCATGGAAGAGCGAAAGTTTCGCCACCTCCCTGTTGTCAACGGCAACGAACAAGTGATTGGGATTCTTTCGCAACGAGATCTGAACTTTATTAAAAACCCCGAAGTGATTCCGGTCGAATACATCATGTCCGCTCCAGTGATGTTCGTCGATCAAAATACTCCACTCCGTTCGGCTATTTTTAGAATGCTTGAAGGTAAAATCTCAAGTCTACTGATTGCCAACGAAAATCAGCAGGCTGTCGGTATCGTTACAACCGATGATCTGCTTTTTTATCTTGCTCATCTGCTTGATGAAAATAAAGAACAGCGTTTTTCTGTTTCAAGCCTGTTAGACTTGCAAACAATCGGCGAAGCCGCCAGGCAGATTTCAAACGCCGGGATTTAGCTATTGACGCAAGAGACCTCCGTGCTAGCCTTAAGAGATGAAACAAATTCTTATTTTATATGC
The DNA here is from genome assembly GCA_018266295.1 of Bdellovibrionales bacterium. Lineage (NCBI taxonomy): Bacteria > Pseudomonadati > Bdellovibrionota > Bdellovibrionia > Bdellovibrionales > Bdellovibrionales bacterium. The sequence continues at coordinate 200,234 of JAFEAQ010000010.1, forward strand.
AGTGGTCTTTGCCTCATTCACAAGTCTCGCGGGAACCGAGTGTCAGCCTTTGACCTCGGCTTCCTTTGATTTTTCTTTGAAAACGACAACCTGCTATCAATCTTCATTTCATGCGAAAAGTGTTAAACGCAATATTGGCTTTAATGTCCTGATTCCCCGAGGCTACAGTACGAGTAACGATCCAATGCCTTACGCCGTGTTTTTGCACGGGCGCGGCGGAGACCGAAATCATATTACCTCTATTGATGGCGTAAATATTCTGGATCAAGATATTCGTGATGGTGGCGCACCTTTTTTAATTTTTGCACCCAATGGCGGCAATCACTACTGGATGAATGCGGCTATCTCGAAAGAAAAATGGGGTGACATGGTCACCAAGGATCTCATTGAGTACATCGAAAAGAACTTTCATGTGATTAAAAATGATCCTTGCAAGCGGGCGCTCTTTGGCATCTCCATGGGTGGCAATGGGGTTTTACAACTGGCCCTTAATAACCCCGACGTGTTTTGCACAGGCTTTGCCATAAGCCCGGTCTTTCGGACTCCGAAAGAAATCTGGACACCGTCGGCACCAGCGGATTCAGATCTGCCGAAAGAAGACTACGATTCTTACGGCACCGGCAAAGATTACGAAGCCCGCAGCGCTCGCAACCTCTGTGAGAAACGCAAGAAAGACACCGGCACTTGCCTCCCCTACAAGAATTTCCGTCTGATCATCGGTAATAGCGATCCAATGCTCGGTGAAACCCCTGACACGAGAACCTTCATCGAAGACCTAGCAAAGATGCATTCTGAATTTGAAATCGGCATTAAGAACTGCACGAAGGCTGAAATTTGTGGCGCCCATAAAGATTGCAATAGTCATTCAGCGAGCTACTGGAAGTGCCAGCTGCCCGAGGTGATGACCTGGTTGTCGGCACAGCTGAAAAAATAGGAACCGGGAGCCTAACTGAACCGATGTGGCCTTTGTCAGTTTTCTATTTTGAGAAAGTAAATACTCACAGGCAAAACGGCCTATAAATAAAAACTTTCTGACCACAGTTTTACGATTAATTCGAAGAACCTTAGCAAGCCTTCGTTGTGAAATCCCACTAACGTAGAGTTCATACAGAGGCCCGTTGAGGTGGCGTTTTTTCTGGTAATAACAGTGAGAAGAATGGCAAGAGCAAGACTCTTGCCATCAACATTTAAAGGGACCAGTTTTTGGGATCAACGTTTGGAACTGTTTCTTGTGGAGATTCCTGACGTTGATATTTGATGATGAGAGCTTTGTCCGGAGGACAAGAGCTTTCCTCGTGAGGGATCAGAGTCAGAGTTAATTCTTTGCCGTTGATTTTAAAACCGGCTTCGGTTTTTTCATTGGTAAACCCGACATTGCCTTCATATTCTTGACTTTCAACTGTCAGAATCAGGCGATCATCCGTAACAGTATAACTCCCCTTGGTTTCTAGAGCGAATTGGTCTCGGATTTGAACTTCGGATTTAAAAACTCCGTCCGCGCCAAAGGTGATCGTCGTACGTTGAATACTTTCATTGTCTTTTTTGGCTTCGCTGCCGTCTTCGCACACGGCACTGACGCCCTCATAGATGCCGACAATTCCAGCGGATTCAGTTTCGACTTTAGTTTGTGGATTTGTGATGGAGTTACTTTTAGGACCTGAATCTGATTGCGTGCATGCGCTCAGAATATTCAGGGCGGCCATTGTCGTAATAGTATGGAGCATGAGTGTTTTCATCTTTACCTCCTGGTAAGTGACCGACACCCATTGCAAGCACGAGGCCCACACTCAAATGAAAATGACGAAGTGCTGAGAGCGCCGAAAGAGAAGACTTTATAGGACGCTCCCGCAATTTGCCGCCAGTGCCATTCTGCACCGACTCAATTCTACATATGACTAATACTTACGACACATCTTAAAGTCTTTGCCAAGCCCCCAACGCGCCTCAAAATCGTGATTAGGATTTGAAGACACTCGGCCGGCTTCGAGAGCTACGCAGAAGTCATAAAGTGAAATGCTCTTCCCTGGCGCAATACGGATCGCTGGACAACTGCCAAGGTAACGCTGAACTCCCGCAACGTTACTGACTCCCACCGTCTGTTCGAGCTGATCGAGAGTTTCTTTAATACGCTTATCGCGTGATGGTGTGGAATACGAGTCATAGTCTTCGCGATCCATACAAGAGCTTCCAAGTTGGTGGCGGCGCTTTTCCGATTCAGCTATCAAAGCCACACGATCATTCACAAGCCCGCAAACATCGTCCACTTGGCGCTGAACGGCTTCAGCATGGGTTTCTTCACGCAAAGCCAAGCGGCGTTGCACATCATTGTTCCAGCGGCGCAGGCTGCGGCTTCCGCCGTCGCTTCCGAGGGAGTTAAATTGCTCCATCGAATATCCAGGAAGCTCTGATCTTGAGCGATTGTAATAATCCGGCTGCATCCAGTTACGAAGGCCCGTCTCAGTTCCAACCGGCATAAAAACCATACTTGTCGTTGTGTGCAACGGACGCACGGCCTTCGGCACCGTCGAACCAATCAACGTCAGCACACCGGTTTCAGAAACGGTCTTCACGGTTTCAGCGTGACCTGGATCACCGCTATTACCACGCACGATACGGCGAATGATGTTGTTTTCACGACGGCTCGGACGAGACCACACCGTTCCTGCTTTGACATTACGGCGATTGATCGCCACTGGATACGTATCTGACGCCATCGTCTTTGTGCTTGTGACATCACCAACGTAAGCAATAAAGCGGCGGGCCCGTTGAAGCGGGTCCGAAATCCCGTCAAAGCGAGACATTTTATTGCTCACTCGATTTCCACCGCCTGTAGAATCACGAATCACAAACGGAAGCTTATTCTCGTAAGCAAAGATCACACGTGCCGCATAGACCGCATCTGAGCAATCGGTTTCAATACCTTTATAGCGGCCACTAACAAAGACTTCTTCATTGAATGAAGAATGCACCCACTGGGAATAGCGTTGCTCCCAATCGGCATTCCATTCATGCTCGTCCTGCCAGACGGCCGCGCGAGCAGAAAAACCCAAAGCCAATGTCATAGAAAAAATAAAAAATGAAATTTTCATGTGTCCCCTCAATAGAATTAGAAACACCAAAAATTGCGCGAGACGAAGTGAAACTCAACGAGTTCCGCGAGTTTTAATCAAACTTTGGAAAAATACATAGTTTAGTGAATTTCGGAAGCCTTCGCCCGGAATTTGATGAAATGATCAACATCCCGCTCATAATTCTTCGAAGGGGTTCGTGCGTAGAAAATCGCCTCACGATATTCGCGAGTTGTGACATTCTTTCGGATGATTTCGTCAATCCGCCGAATCGCCTTCAACCCTTCCGGTGTGCGAGAGCAAGCCACATACATCGGCAAAGAATCAAGGGCTTCTTCAACCGGCGCGACATAGAGATCTGGATTTAACTCGCCTGATTCACGCAATCCCTCAATGATAAAAGAAAATTCAACCGTGTAGTCTGCACGTCTGGAAGCGACCATTTGAATGGTATTTGCACCGATCGGCGCAAGAACTTGCCGGTGGATATTGCCTTTCGCCTGTTCAAGCAGGCGGTCAATCTTTGAGCCATAATATCGGGCCTCAATGAGAGTCCCTTGCATCTCTTTATCTTGAACGATCTTTGTGAGAGATAAAGATCGTCCTTTTCCCTGAAACTTTTCAGCCATATCTTTACGCAGGACCAGCACCGGCGCTTCAAACATGGTCGAGGGGGTTAAATAGGCAAAGCCAACACGGCCTTCGACGGTGGTGCTCGCTGCAAAGCATGTCAATTGTCGCTGCTTAAGCTCATTTTCAATGCGACTGACGGTGCCTAGAAAAATTTCGTGATTATAGTCAGAAAGTTTTTTTTGCAGAAGAAGAAAGAGAGGATGATTCTCGGTGATTGCGCGGGCGTAGGCTTTTCCGGTTAAGTTTCTCGAATCAGAAAAGCCCCATGTGATGGTTGGTTTTTCAGCATACACGACTCGCGGGAGTCCGGCAGAGATTGAAAATGTCAGAAGGAAAAGAAGCCGCATGAGGACATCTTATGCCGCCCCTTCTTCTGAATCAATTCGCAAAATGACAACTAGCCGCTGACAATAAGACTTGCCACCAATCTGCAATTTTTCGAACACAACGTCATGGCTTTGGATTGCAAGACTAGGCACGTCTTTGTTTAGCGAGACATCAAAGCGACTTTCAAAAGACGCGTTCGATCGAGAGTCCCAATCGGCCAACGCCTCATATTGAGACAGCGGACATTCGTGGGTACGAACTAAGAGTCTGAAATTCTGGGTTTTTCCTCAGCGTTCCCCCAATTTAACCCGATAAGTAGAGTATGAACGGTACGTTAGCTCGCTTCTTTTTGATTTTCATCTTCGCGTTCCTATTTTTGAGCGAACACAAAGCTCATGCTGACGTCTCTTGGTCTTCAGGAACACAAAGCCCCGGCGACTACACCTCCAGCGGAATCGTCACAGTCACTGGCAACGTGACTCTCGCTCCGGGCACTTACACTTTTGCAACTCTGATCGTTAACTCTGGCGTGACCCTCACTCTTCAAGGAGACACGTCCGGTGGCACCGGTGTCATCATCAACGCAACGACTGTTACAATCACAGGGACTATGTCGGCCGACGGACAAGGTTATCCTTCACAATCCGGAACTGGTGCCGGAGCAAGTGGCACCAATGGTGGCGGCGGCGGACACGGTGGCGCCGGGACTGCCGGCTCTTCTTCGCTGGGTGGTATCGCTTATGGTTCGATCTCTCAACCGGTGACCCTTGGCTCTGGCGGCGGTAAAGCCGGGAGTGGCTCAGGCCTCGGTGGTGCCGGGGGTGGTGCTATCAAGCTGGTTGTATCTGGCACTCTGACGGTCAGTGGGACTCTCTCGGCTAATGGCAAAGACGGAACGATGGGATATTCTGCCGGAGGCGGCGCTGGCGGCAGCATCTGGATCACGGCAGGGACTCTGACCGGTGCTGGTTCGATCCTCGCCAATGGAGGATCTTATGGTTCCGGCGGCGGAGGTGGCGGTGGTGGCGGCCGCATCTGGACGACCTACACTACCAACTCTTACACAGGCTCCTGGGCTACGAATGGCGGCACTGGATATCTCGGCGTGGTCGGCGGATCTGGTTCTACCTTCCTTGCTCAAAGCGGTTCAAATAATGTGTCTTGCGTTTCTGCAATCACCCAGACTGTCGCTTCAACGGATTTCCCCTCACCTCTTGGGTCGTTGACAATCCAGGGCGGTTGCAATGTCACGACTTCGACAAGCATCTCCCCTTCCGGCAATGTGGTTGTGACCGGTGCCGGCAGTAAGTTAAATCTCGGTGGCGATATGACTTCGACAACCGGTGCTGTTGACGTGAACACCAACGGAGCCATCTATGTGATTGGCAACACGACAACGGGATATGGTTACACGATCTCAGGAACGAATATCAGCATCGACGCCACATCCACCATCAATGCGACAGGCCTTGGCTATCCAGGAGCCGCGGGCCCCGGAGCCGGAGGAAGTTCCACTTACGGTGGCGGCGGCGGTTATGGTGGCGCCGGTGGTGCTGGCAATACGGGCTTGGCGTTGGGCGGAGCTGCCTACGGAACTGTGACAAATCCAACGCTACTAGGTTCCGGCGGTGGTAAGTCTGGAAGTGGCTCTGGTTATGGCGGTGCTGGCGGCGGCGCCATCAAAGTCGTTGCAAGCGGCACACTCACGATTAACGGCACACTTGCTGCCGACGGTAAAGACGGAACCATCGGGTACAGCGCCGGAGGTGGATCCGGCGGGAGCATCTGGGTTGCTGCTGGCACCTTAGCGGGAGCTGGTACTATCTCTGCGAACGGCGGATCTTATGGATCTGGCGGTGGTGGAGGTGGCGGTGGTGGCCGCATTTACTTCACCTACTCTTCAGCTAACAATTACACCGGAACTCTCGCTGCGAATGCCGGCAGTGGCTACGTCAATGGCGGCAAAGGATCCATATTAACAAGAAACACTTCCAATAACGACGTTATTTGTAACTCGTCTTCGATCGTCACCTTGACAGTAGGCGAACTTCCGTCAAACTTTGGAAACATCACTGTCACTAACGGTTGTAACTTCACCATCCCTGGCAGCATCACCGGCAGTACCATCACTGCGAACACCACAGGGGTCTTGCAGGTTCAGGGTTTTGCAAATCTCTCAGGCAGTATCAATGCCACGGATAGTGGCACGAAAGTACAAATCAAAGGCGATATCATCGCGCCGAGTGGTAATATCAACATAACTTCTTCTGCGGTCGTGCAAGCCGTCGGCAACACGACGACAGGCGCTGGCGCAACGATCGCAGCCACCAACATCACGATTGACTCCACGTCGAGTTTAAACGCCGATGGTCTCGGTTATCCCGCAGCGACGGGAACCGGAGCCGGCGGCTCCGCTTCGTCCAGTGCCGGTGGTGGTGGCTATGGTGGTGCCGGCGGCGCTGGCCAACAGGGGGCTGCCGTCGGCGGTGCAACCTATGGCTCTGCTCTGCAGCCGACAGACCTTGGCTCTGGCGGTGGTAACGCAGGTGTTGGCGCCGGCGGGGCCGGTGGTGGTGCGATGAAAATCATCGTCTCGGGCACACTCTCGATTGCGGGTTCGCTGTCGGCAAATGGAACCGACGGTGCCATGGGCTATAGCGCCGGTGGCGGTTCCGGTGGCAGTATTTGGATTGATACAAATGTTCTAAGTGGCGCCGGCACCATTCGCGCCAACGGCGGCAGCTACGGCTCTGGTGCCGGCGGCGCCGGCGGTGGTGGTCGCATCTACTACGGTTACACAACCAATAGCTTCACCGGAACTATCACCGCCAACAAAGGCTCAGGTTATGGTGGTAACGGCTCAAACGGGACGATCAACTCCGCGGTCGTCGGCGCCGCCACCAAATTGGTATTCAGCACGCAGCCGTCTTCAGCCGTTCGCAAAAGCGAAGACTTCCCGACTCAGCCTGTGGTCAGCGCGGTGGATGCGAGCAACAACGTCGTCACCACTTATTCGACGGCTGTCTCACTGACGGCCTACACGGACTCTGGCTGCACCAGCGCGGCCGGCGGCACCTTCACCGTCGGTGGATCCACCATGGGTTTTGGCATTACTTGGTTCTCGGGAGTTAAATACGGTACGGCGATGACGACGATTTACTTGAAAGCCACCTCGGGGTCTCTCACTTCGGCGTGCTCAACAGCCGTGGCCGTCGGTGGAGCCGCCGCCACGCAGTTTGTAATTACAACCCAACCTTCTTCAACCGCAACGGCGGGCTCGAACTTCGCGCAACAGCCGGTGGTTCAAGCTCGCGATGCTTCGGGAAATCCAGACTATCTTTACTCGACGGCATTGACGATCAGCCCTTATACGAATTCCAGCTGCACCACCTCAGACTCGGGCACATTGAATGGCAGTGGTACTTGGAGCTTGGGGACGCAAACCCTCTCTGGCACAAACTACAATAAAGCCGGCGTATTCTATATTGGATTTTCAACAGGCTCCTTCTCCGCTTGCTCAAACTCAATCACTGTCAGTGCCGGCGCTGCCTTTTGGATTATGTTTACAACACAACCCTCCACCACGGCGTCCGCTGGAGTAGACTTCGCGCAACAGCCTGTGGTGACAGTGTACGATACTTATTTCAATGTGGTGACTGGCTATAGCACTGCAATCACGTTGACAGCGTATACAAACGCGAGCTGTACAGTCGCCGGGACCGGCACGCTGAACGGCGGATCTTCGGGGACTCTCTCTAATGGCGTCGACACTTTCTCAGGCGTCGATTACACCAAAACTGGCAACTTGTATTTAAAGGCCACGTCAGGTGGCATGACGGATTGCTCAACCAAAATAACAGTTTCAGGTGGGACCGCCGCCGCTTTATCCTTCACCACCGAACCCGCTTCGAAGGGCGTCGCCGGTGTGAACTTGAAAACACAGCCGGTGGTCACCGCACTCGATGCTTACGGCAACGTTGCAACTTCCTATTCTACCGCGATCACGCTCACACCCACCACCGACGCATCTTGCTCTACAGCCGGTGGCGGCACGCTAACGGGATCTGCAACAACTTCCAGCGGTGTGGCGAGTTTCTCAAATGTGCGCTATAGTTTACCGGGAACGGTCTATATCAAAGCGTCTTCCGGCGCACTCACCACGGACTGTTCAACAGCGGTGAGCCTGGTGCCGACTATTCCAATGATGTTCCGTGGGTATTAAAAGCCCGCTAATTATTTTTTAGCGGGCTTAGTATCTTGCTTAATGAGGGCGTCGAAATCTTTTTGTTCCATATTCACAACAATTTTTTCGCCCGCCTTCACCTTGTAAGTGTAGAACTTGCGGGGGATTTCAATTTTCTGATTGCCGCTTTCAACGGTGATTGTGTTGTTATCAAACGCCGTCACATAACCTTCAACACCGATCTTGCTTCCGGTGAGAGCCAAAGCAGGAATCGCGATCAACACAGCAATGGTTAAAACAAGATTCTTCATCATTGACGGCCTCCATTGCCACGCGGTGGAGGAACGGGCTTACCATTGCCATCCAAAGGCACGATGGTCGCTGTGCCTTTCTGGGGTGCTGATGAGAAATCATCTGCTTCTCCGCAAGGCTTCATGGATGGACGATCAGGCAAAGACTTAATTTTTGGAATGTCGGCGGCTTTTAAAGAATCGTCATCCAAACAGTTCTCGGGCTTTTTAGGACAGCGACCGTTGTCGAGTGGACGGCAGTAACCGACAAGACGGTTGTCATAGACTTTGTCTGGATTATTGAGTGCGTATTTTTCGCAAGAAATTTTTAAAATACAAATATCGTCGCCCTTAAGACTGCCGCGCTCTTCTTCAAGCACTTTGCAGTTTTTTTGGCCGTAACCGATCATATCGGCCTGAGCGATTTGCGCAAGTGTCAGCGCGATTGAGAAAATGATGAGTTTCATGAAGCCTCCCATTGCTCTATTCTCTGTGCTCTGATTTAGGCACTCAAGTCCAGTTTCTAATGAAAGCGGCGCTCTCCGCGGCAACCTGTACAACATATAGACGGCCCCTTCATGCCAATGACAATTAAAGGAGGCTTCAGAGGGCATAGGAATCGCATTGAAGGGATTCGATTCTAAAACCAAAAGCAATTTAAAAAGGAGATTTTATGAAAAAGATGACTTTCGCTATTGTAGCTACCGGTATGATGATGAGCCAATTCGCGTCTGCAGACGTGATCAAATGCGTATTCACAGAGCCATTCGTAAACACAACATACAGCATGACTCAGTCGACGTTGACGATTGATGCTGCCGGCGAAGGCGTAAGTGTTATCCATAATGTTTCTTTCCAAATCAAAGGCGCTGGCCAGTTTGAGCTCGTTGCTAAAAACGGCAAAGTGCTTCAAAAGCTGTCTTTGGATAACAAAGGCTCTGATGGTATGAGCGATAAGAACTACCCATACACAGTAACGGATAGCTCTCAATCAAGCATGGCTAATAACGGTATCGGCGGCTGCACTTCAAACTCTTTGAAAGCAACTGGCCAGTAAAATCTACGCCTCGGTATTAAGTTCCGGGAAGGATTTTACAAGATCATCGATGGCCTTCATCTGCTGGAGGAAAGGTTCCACCTTCGCCAAAGGCAGCGCTGAAGGCCCATCGCATTTTGCTTCATTGGGATTTGGGTGTGCTTCGATAAATAGTCCCGCAAGTCCTACTCCAAGCCCTGCGCGAGAAAGCTCCGCCACTTGAGCACGACGACCGCCAGAAGCCGCACCACCCGGGTCACGGAATTGGAGCGCGTGAGTCGCATCCAAAATCACCGGCGCACCTTTTGAGACTTTCTTCATCACAGTAAAACCCAACATATCGACTACGAGATTGTCGTAACCAAAGTTGGAACCACGTTCACATAAAATCACTTTGTCGTTGCCGCACTCTTCGATCTTTTCAACGATGTTGCCCATTTGACTGGGGCTTAAGAATTGCGGTTTTTTAACGTTGATCACATTGCCCGTGCGAGCCATCGCTTCAACGAGGTCTGTTTGGCGCGCGAGGAAGGCTGGAAGTTGAAGCACATCCGCCACTTCCGCCACAGGCTTCACCTGATGGATTTCATGAACATCAGTGATGACTTTGACGTTAAAGGTTTTCTTAAGCTCTTCAAAAATCTTAATACCTTTTTCCATTCCAGGACCGCGGTAAGAGTGGATCGAAGAACGATTGGCTTTATCAAAAGATGATTTAAACACGTAAGGAATCTTGAGCTTTTCAGTGACTTTCACGAAGTGCTCACAGACCTGCATCGCGAGATCTCGGGATTCCAAAACGTTCATCCCAGCAAACAACACAAAGGGTTTATGATTCGCTACTTCAATGGATCCAATTTTTACGGTTTTATTTTGCATTTCAGGAGCTTAGCACCGTTTACTAAAGCCAGGCAAGAAGCGAAGTTATAAAACAAAGGCCCACTCCTTACTGGACGCACAACCCACAAAAACAAATATGTCTCCCCTAGCAAGCAACAACCTCCCGCACACTTCGCAAGAACCCCTCCCCACGCCACGAGCCACCGCGCGGCCTCTTCGCCACCGCGCCGCCTCTCGCTTCAAACAACGCCCCGTCGCCTCCCGCGCGGCCTCGGCGCTTACGCAGTCCCTTGCCGTATGTATGTGATCCATTCATTGAATTTCTGTAAGTACTCCTCGCGGGCTTTCTGGCCTTTGGCGGCTTGAAGGCGGTTGGCTTTGAAGTAGCCACGGAGCTGGAGTTCTTCGATGCGGGTTTTGATCACGCGAGTGAAGGCGAGACCTTGCCAGAACTTTTCTTCAGAAGGTTTTCTATCTGTCGTTTGGGTATCTTTTGATAGCTTCAAGGTTGTTTGAGCTGAGATTTGCTGACCTGTAATCTTATAC